>DATEZX010000213.1:0-7065 GCA_035255225.1 Candidatus Limnocylindrales bacterium | reverse complement strand
TCCGTTCAACGAGGACGGCTGGGCGGCCCGCGCCAGCGAGATCGTGCCCACGGAATCCAACTGGAAGCTCCAGGTGTGGGTCATCTGCGCGAACGTCAGCTAGCTGGAGCGACACCTGCGGGCCGCACCCGGAGCGGGCGGAGCCGCGGCGGAGACGACGCGATGCGAACGAGGGCGGGCGACCGCCCTCGTTCCGTCCGCTCAGTAGATCGCGGTGTCGGGGCCGACGGCCTCCAGCCAGGCCTTGATGTCTCGCAGCAGCGCGGCGCCGCCGGCGCCGTCGTTCGCCCGGTGGTCCACGCCGAGGACCATGTTCATGACCGAGCGGATGCCGATGACGTCGCCCTCGGGGGTCTCGACGACGACCGGCCGCTTCGTGATCCGGTCCATCGTGACGATGCCGACCTCGGGCACGTTGATGATCGGCATGACCATGTTCGTGCCGAGCCAGCCGGTGTTGTCGACGGTGAACGTGCCGCCGCCGAAGTCGTCGACGCGGAGGTGGCCCGCGCGGGCCCTGGCCGAGACATCGGCGATGGCCTTGTTGAGACCGCTGATCGAGAGCTGGTCGACGTCCCGGACGACCGGCACGATGAGCCCGTCATCGACCGCTACCGCGATCCCGACGTTGATGCGGCGCTTGGCGAGGAGACCCTGCTCGGTCCAGTGGGCGTTGAGCGCGGGGTGGCGCTTGAGGCACTCCGCGGCCGCCTTGACGACGAACGGGACGAAGCTCAGCGACAGCGCCTCGCGGGCCTGATAGGCCGCCTTCTCGCGGTCGCGAAGCCGCACCAGCCCGGCGAGGTCGACCTCCATCGCGACGTAGGCGTGCGGGACCTGGAGCGCGCGGGTCATCTGGGCGGCGATGCCCCGGCGCATCTGGGTCGGCGGCACGAGGACCTCGTCGGCCCCGTCCGGGAACTCGACCCGCTGGCCGGCGAATGCGCCCCGAGCGGGAGCAGCGCCAGCCGCCGGAGACGGGCCGGCCGGTGGGCCGGGCGCGGCGACCGGAGCCGGCACGGGCGCACCCGGCGCCGGCGCGAGGGAGGCCAACGGCGCGGTCGCGGCGGCCCTCCCAGAGGCGTCCTGACGACCCACTGGCTTGCCCGTTCGCTGGCTCTCGACGTAGTCGGTGACGTCGTCGCGCGTGATCCGGCCGCCACCGCCCGTGCCGACGATGGCCCCGGCGCTCAGGCCATGCTCGCGGAGGAGCCGACGAACGGCGGGTGTCATCCGGGCGTCGGTGCCGGCCATCTCCGCGACGGATCGCTCATCCGAACCCGCCGGCCCATGGGCAATGGCCACCGGAGCCGAGACCGTCGGTGCTGGCGCCACGGTCGCGGCTGCCGGCGCTGACCCGGGTCCGACTGGCACCTGGGCCGCCTCGCGCGCCGCCTCGACGGCTTCGCCTGGCCTGGCGGTCGTCGAGGCCGTGGTGGGCGCGGCCACGGGCGCCGCCTCGGAGGCCGCGCCGGTGGCCGGGGTTCCCGCGCCCGCGGCGGCGCCGCCAGCCTCATCGATGATCGCGATCTCGGCGTTGTTCGGGACCGTCGCGCCTTCCTCGACGAGGATCTCCCTGAGCGTACCCTCGAACGGCGACGGGACCTCGGCGTTGACCTTGTCGGTGATGACCTCGAGGAGCGGCTCGTACTTGTCGACGTGATCGCCGGGCTTCTTGAGCCACTTCCCGATCGTCCCCTCGGCGACGCTCTCGCCGAGCTGGGGCATGGTCACCTTCGCCACTCGAGGTCCTCCGGTGGACGCGGCACTTCGACCGCGGCGGATCGGCGCTTCGAACGTGCCCTAGTCTGCCGCAACTCGGCAGGCGGCGCGCTGGGCCATCGCCGGCCGATCGACCCGCAAGAGCCTGCTCGGCCGCGCCCCGCAACCCTAGTACGCGGCAAGCTTCCGGAGGCCGTCCGCGATCTTCTCGGGGTTGACCATGAACCAGTCCTCGAGGACGTGGTTGTAGGGCACCGCGGGCACGTCCGGGCCGGCGATCCGCGTGACCGGCCCGTCGAGGTAGTCGAACGCCTCCTCGGCGACGATCGCGGCGATCTCGGCGCCGAAGCCGAGGAATCGATTGTCCTCGTAGACGACGAGGCACTTGCTGGTCTTCTTGACCGACTCGAGGATCGTGGCCTTGTCGAGCGGCCGGAGCGACCGCAGGTCGATGACCTCGACGTCGATGCCCTCGTCGGCGACGAGCTCGGCGGCCTCGAGCCCGTAGTGGGCCATCAGGCCGTAGGCCACGAGCGTGACCTGGGAGCCGGGGCGGGTGATCGCCGCGGACCCGAGTGGGATCGTGTAGTCGCCGTCCGGGACGTCGCCGCGGACCGAGCGGTACATCTTCTTGTGCTCGAAGAACAAGACCGGGTCGTTGTCGCGGATGGCCGTGCGAAGGAGACCCTTGGCATCGCGCGGCGTCGACGGGATGACGATCTTGAGGCCCGGTGCATGGGCGAAGAAGGCCTCGACCGACTGGCTGTGATACAGCGCGCCGTGGACGCCGCCGCCATACGGGGCCCGGACGGTCATCGGCACCCCGAAGCCGTTGTTCGAGCGGTAGCGCATCCGCGCCGCCTCGTTGATGAGCTGGTTAAAGGCCGGCGCGATGAAGTCGGCGAACTGGATCTCGGCGACCGGCCGGAGGCCGTTGATCGCCGCGCCGATCGAGGCGCCGACGATCATCGACTCGGTGAGCGGCGTGTCGATGACGCGATCGTCGCCGAACTCGGCCCACAGCCCGTCGGTGGCGAGGAACACCCCGCCCTTCACCCCGACGTCCTCGCCGAGGACGATGACGGCCTCGTCACGGCGCATCTCCTCGGCGAGCGTCTCGCGGACCGCTTCGATGAGCGTCCTGACCGCCATCAGCGCGACCTTCGCATCACGGCCAGCTTCGCATCACTGCGAGCCGGCCGGTCCCGGCCCGGCGCCCGGGCCCGCGTCGCCGGCCGAGCCGCGCAACCGGAAGCCCCACGGCGGTGGCGTCTCACCCGGCCAGTCCTCGGCGAAGACCCACTTCATCGCCGTCGCGGGGTCGGGATCGGGCGCCTCCTCGGCGTAGGTTGTCGCGTCCTCGACCTCGGCCTTGACGTCGGTCCCGATCCTGGCCTCGAGCTCGTCGGTCAGGACGCCGGCCTTGCGCAGCTGATCCCGGAAGCGTGGCAGGGGGTCCTTCTCGGCGAGCTCGGCCAGCTCCTCGGCGGTGCGGTACTTCGTCTGCTGGTCGTCGGAGGAATGGGCCGTCAGGCGGATGACCTTGGCTTCGATGAAGGTCGGGCCCGCGCCGCGGCGAGCGCGGTCGACGGCCTCGCGACCGGCCTTGTAGCAGGCCAGCACGTCGGCCCCGTCGACGACGACGCCCGGCATGCCGTAGCCCGCCGCGCGATCGGCGACGTTCTCGATCGGCAGCTGCTTGGAGACGGGCACGCTGATCGCGTAGCCGTTGTTCTCGACCACGAGGATGAACGGCAGCTTGTGGATGCCCGCGAAGTTCAGGCCCTCGTGGACGTCGCCCTGATTGGCGCTCCCCTCGCCCATCGAGCTCATCGCCACTTCGCCGGTCTTGCGGATCTTCGCCGCGAGGGCGATCCCGACGGCGTGGAGCATCTGGGTCGCGACCGGTGACGACAACGAGACGAGGTGCTTCGGCTGGGAGCCGTAGTGGCCGGGCATCTGGCGGCCGCCCGACGACACGTCGACGGCCTTCGCGAACTGCGCGGTCATGATGTCGCGAGCGCCCATCCCGAACGTCAGGAGCGTCCCGACCGAGCGGTAGAACGGCGCGATCCAGTCCACGCCCTTCTCGAGCGCCCACGCGATCCCGACCTGTGCGCCCTCGTGGCCCTGGCCGCTGATGACGAATGGGATCCGGCCGGCCCGGTTGAGGATCCACATCCGCTCGTCGACCGCCCGGGCGAGGGCGATCGTCCGGTACATCCCGAGCAGGTCGTCGTCGGTCAGGCCGACCGAGGCCGCGAGCGTCGACACGCCCGGCCCGGTCTTACCGTTCGTCCCGGCCAAGCCGTCGCGATCGGCGGCCGCGGGGTTCCGATCGGCGGCCGCGGTGGCCTTCTTCGTCGTTGCCATCGTCCTCCGCGCTCTAGAAGTTGATGGACCGCCCGTCGACGTTCATCGCGGCCTCGCCCATGACCTCGCTCAGGGTCGGGTGCGGGTGCGTCGAGCCGCCGATCTCCCACGGCGTGGCGTCGAGGTCCAGGGCGAGGGACGCCTCGGCGATGAGGTCGGTCGCGTGCGGCCCGATGATATGGACCCCGAGCGTGTCATCGGTATCCCTGTGACCGATGACCTTTGCAAAGCCTTCGTACTCCCCACCGATGACGGCCTTGGCAATCGCCTGGAACGGCACTTTCCCGACCTTGTACGGGATGTCGCGCGCCTGGCACTGCTGCTCGGTCAGGCCGACCGATGCGATCTCCGGACGGCAGTACGTCGCCCGGGGCTGCTTGACGTAGTCGACGGGGTGGACGTCCGCCTCGCCGGCGATCACGTGGGCCGCGACGAGGCCCTCGTGGCCCGCCGTGTGAGCCAGCATCAGCCCGCCGATGAGGTCGCCGATCGCGTACAGATGCGGCTCGCGGGTCCGCATCCGGGCGTCGACCTTGACGAAGCCCTTCTCCAGCTCGGCCCGGGTGGTCTCGAGGCCGATGTCCTCGACGTTGGGCGCCCGCCCGGTGGCGACCAGCATGACCTCGGCCTTCAGCTCGGAAGGTTCCTTGCCCTCCGGGCCGACGGTGACGGACACCCCGTCCTTGCCCCTGGTCACGGCCCTCGAGTCGAAGCGGGCGTTGGTCATGACCGCGATCCCGCGCCGGGTGAAGCTCCGCTCCAGGGCCTGGCTGACTTCACGGTCCTCCAGCGGCACGACCGCCGGGAGGTACTCGAGCAGCGCCACCTTCGCGCCGAGGTCGTGGTACATCGAGGCGAACTCGACGCCGACCGCACCGGCGCCGACGACGATGACGCTCCCCGGCAGGCTCGTGCTGGCGAGGACGTCGTCCGAGGTCAGGATCTGCCTGCCGTCCGGCTCGAGGCCGGGCAACGACTTGACCCGCGACCCGGTCGCGAGGATGACGTCGTTGGCCTGCAGGATCCGCTCGCCGCCGGCGCCCTTCGCGCCGTCGTCGCCGTCCATCGTCACGCGGACCTGGCGCGGACCCTCGAGCCGGCCGCGGCCCTGGATCCAGGCGACCTTGTTCTTGTCGATCAGGCTCTTGAGGCCGGTCCACATTCGCCTGACGACCTGCTCGCGGCGGGCCGCGATCTTCGCGTAATCGATCGTCGCCACGGTCGCGTCCCCGGCCTTGCCGCCCTCGCCGACGAGGTTGATCCCGAAGTCCCCGGCGTGGTGGATGCGCTCGAAGAACGCGGCCGACTCGAGCATCGCCTTGGTCGGGATGCAGCCGACGTGAAGGCACGTGCCCCCGATCTTGCCTTCGTCGACCAGGGCGACCTTCAGGCCGAGCTGGGCGGCCCGAAAGGCCGCCGTGTAGCCGCCGGTGCCGGCGCCGAGGACGACGAGATCGAAGTCGTTGGACGAGCCGACGGCCATCGCGGGGATGATAGGGCGGTCGCGCCGCTCAGGTCGGGGACGACAGAGCCCGGTGCTATCCTCGCGCCGCGGTGGACGAGTCCCTCCTCCTGCGCGTCGTCCTGGTCGGGATCGCGTACCTGTCGGGGTCGATCCCCTTCGGCGTCATCGCCGCGCGCCTGAGCGGCGGTCCCGATCCCCGATCGATCGGCTCGGGCCGCACCGGCGGCACCAACGCCCTGCGCGCGCTCGGCCTGAGATGGGCCCTCTTCGTCGTCGGCGGCGACCTCCTGAAGGGCGCCCTGCCGATCCTCCTGGCTCGCCTGGTGACCGGCGGCGACTCGATCCTGGAGGTCCTCTGCGCGGCCGCGGCCGTCCTCGGCGCCTGGCGATCGGTGTTCCTGGGCTTCGCGGGAGGCGGGCGCGGCGTCGGGACCGGGGTCGGGACAATGCTCGTCATCCAGCCCATCGCGGTCGTCCTCGCGGCTCCGGTGTTCTTCGGGGTGATCCTCCTGACGCGCTACGTCTCGCTCGGCTCGCTGCTCGGCTCGGCGGCGATGCTCCCGGCGACCTTGCTCATCTGGGCCGTCGCCCAGGGCTGGGTGCCGCCGAGCCACATCGTCTGGGCCGCCGTCGGAGCGGCCATGATCTGGTTCTTCCACGCCGACAACATCGACCGCCTCCTCCACGGTACCGAGCGCAAGTTCGACTTGGGCCTCATCGTGGGTGGGGGCCGCCAGGGAAGCTGACGGAGGGCCCGGAACGTAACGTCGAGCAACCCGTACGCGCCCGAACCTTCGCCTGACCGCTGGGACGACGGCTCGGGCTACGAGGCGTACGTCGGTCGCTGGAGCCGCCGTGTCGCGGAGCGCTTCCTGCCCTGGCTCGAAGCCCCGCACCCTGGGACATGGATCGACCTGGGCTGCGGCACGGGCGTCCTGACGCGGGCCATCCTCGAGCTCGAGGACCCGACCTCGGTCGTGGGCGTCGACCCATCGGTCGCGTTCCTCGCCTCCGCGCAGGCCGCCACGCCCGACTCGAGGGCGACGTTCGTCCCCGGTCGCGCGGGGAGCCTCCCCGTTCCCGATCGGTCGGCCGACGTCGGCGTTGCGGGGCTCGTCCTCAACTTCGTGCCCGATATCGCGGCTGCGTTGACGGACCTCCGTCGCTGCGTCACGGAGGGTGGCGTCGTCGGCGCCTACGTCTGGGACTACGCCGGCGAGATGCAGCTGATGCGTCGGTTCTGGGATGCTGCGGCGGCCCTCGATCCGGCCGCGGCGGCCCTGGACGAGGGTCCGCGATTCCCGATCGCCCACCGAGACGCGCTTCGCGACGCGTTCGAAGCCGCCGGCTTCCGCTCCGTGCGAGTCACCCCGATCGACGTGCCGACGGTGTTCGTCGACTTCGCTGACTACTGGTCGCCATTCCTGAGCGGCGTCGCCCCGGCGCCGGGGTACGCGATGTCGCTCGACCCGGAGGCCCGCGAGCGCCTCCGAGCCCGACTCGAC
>DATEZX010000212.1:0-2383 GCA_035255225.1 Candidatus Limnocylindrales bacterium | reverse complement strand
GCACCGGCGTCAGCGGCCCCGCGCCTGCCAGGACTTGCCCTCGGTCGCGACCGAGGGGGCGTAGACGATCTCGACCCCCTGCATCTCGCGGATCGTCCGGGCACCGAGCGCGGCCATCGACTGGCGCAGGGCGCCCATGAGGTTCTGCGAGCCGTCGGTGGCGGTCGCCGGGCCGTTGAGGATCTGGTCGAGCGAGCCGAGCGTGCCGACCTTGATCCTGGTCCCCCGCGGGAGGACCGGCGACGGCGCGGCCATGCCCCAGTTGACGCCGCGACCGGGCGCCTCTGCCGCCCGGGCGAGCGGCGAGCCGAGCATGAGGGCGTCCGCACCGGCGGCGATCGCCTTGGCCAGCTCGCCCCCGCGGCGCATCCCGCCGTCGGCGACGACCGGGACGTACCGCCCGGTCCGCGCGAGGTAGGCGTCGCGCGCCGCGGCGACGTCGGCGATGGCCGTGACCTGCGGCACGCCGATCCCCAGGACCTCGCGGGTCGTGCACGCCGCGCCCGGGCCGACGCCGACGAACACGGCCGCGGCCCCCTGGTCCATCAGCAGGTACGCGGCCTCGGCGTTGGTCGTGTTGCCGACGGCCACCGGGATCGGCATGTAGCGGGTGAACTCGGCGAGGCTCAGCGGGTCGTAGCCGGTGGCCAGGTGGCGGGCCGAGCTGACCTGCGATTGGACGAGGAACAGGTCGGCGCCGTGCTCCGCACAGAACGGGCCCCAGCGGCGCGCCGCGGCCGGGGTCGCCGCCACGGCTGCCTTCGACCCGGCCCCATGGATCTCCTCGATCCGCCGGGCCACAAGCTCATCCCTGATCGGGGTTGCGTAGGCCTCCGAGAGGAGATGCTGGACCTCGTCGTCCGAGGCCGTCGCGATCCGCTGGAGCACCGCCGCGGGCTCGTCGTAGCGCGCCTGGACGCCCTCGAGGTTGAGGACTGCCAACCCACCGAGCCGGGCAAGCTCGCCGGCGAAGGCGGGGTCGACCACCGCGTCCATCGCCGAGGCGATGACCGGGATCGCGAGGTCGATGCCGCAAAACGCCTGGCCGAGCTCGACGTCCGCCGGCTCGACCGTCTCGATCCCCGGGGCGAGCGAGACGTCCTCGAAGCCGTACGTTGGACGCAGGTGGTCGACCTTCGAGCGGAAGGCAGGGACGTCGCGGTCGGCCGACGCGTCGACGGTGGCGCTGGGAGCCGACGGGTGCTCGATCACGCCGGTGGCCTCCTCCGGGTGCGTGGCGGTGGCCGGAAGTCTAGCAGTCACGACGGGTCCGGCAGCCGGTAGGCCTGGGCCTTCTCCGGGTTCGCCACGAACCACTCGATCTGGTCGATCGCCCGGTGGTACGCCGGCCAGACGACGAGGTCGTGCGCCTCTGACGGCGTGCACCAGCGGACATCGTCGTGCTCGTGGGACAGCGTCACCGTCGCGTCGGGTCGGATCCGGGCGGCGAACACGACCTCGCACAGGACCGCATCGCGCGCCGCCTCGTGGAACCAGTTGATGATGTCGGTCTCAGCGAACGCCTCGATCTCGCGTGGCCCGAGGCCCGTCTCCTCGACGAGCTCGCGAAGGGCGCCGGCGGCCATCGTCTCGCCGGGCTCCAGGCCGCCGGTCACGCACTGCCAGAGTCCCGGAAAGATGCGGCCCGGCGCGCGATGGATCAGGAGGATCTCGAGGCGGCCCCCGGCGCCGACGCGATATGGCCAGCAGGCGACCAGATCCGCCCGGACGCCCACCGGCCCTAGGCTCCCGGCGGCTGATCGAGCTCGGCGAGCTTGGCCGCATACTCGGCGTCGCTGTAGACGCCGGCCTCGTGCAGGTCGCGCAGGATCTTCCGGGACGCCGGCTCGGTCTCGTCGGCCTCGGCGCCGTCGGTGGCCAGCGCGGCCGCCGCGGGGGCCCAGGGCGACTCGCCCGGCTCGACCCGCTCCGCAGCGACCCGCTGCGTCACGTCGCCCGGTGACTCCTCCCCTCCCTCGAACTGCTCGTGGATCGCGACGGACAGGTCGGCGAAGAGGTCCACCGGGTCGTAGTGGTCGATGACGTCGAGGGGCCCGCCGATCGCCTCCCAGTGGGACCCCCCGTCGTCCTCGACGAGCACCCGGCCCTGGAAGCGGCCATCGGCGCCCAGCACCAACTGCTCGTCCTCGTCGTCCTCGACGCTGAGCGGGCCGAGCAGCTCGACATGCTCCCGGACGGCGTCCTCGAACTCCTGGATCAGGGCTGCCTGGCTCTGCCGGCTGCGAGACGCGAACTGCTGGGCCAGGGCCAGGATCCGGCTGACGGCTCGGCGCTGCGGCTCGTCGAGGGGTGCGGGCATCGTCGGGCGAGCCGCCTACAGGCGCTCGAAGCGCTCGACCGGCAGGACGAAGACCGTGGCCCC
>DATEZX010000211.1:0-11733 GCA_035255225.1 Candidatus Limnocylindrales bacterium | reverse complement strand
CGCCGTGGACCTGGAGCGCGGCGTTCGTCACGCGCGAGCTCACCTCCGACGCGAACAGCTTGGCTTCCGCCGCCGGGAGCGAGTAGTCGCGGCCCTGGTCCTTGAGCCAGGCGGCGCGCCAGACGAGCGCTCGCGCGGCGTCGATCTCGGTCGCCATGTCGGCGACCATGAAGGCCACGCCCTGGAAGCTGCCGATCGGACGCCCGAACTGCTCGCGCGTCCGGGCGTATGGCACGGCCGCGTCGTACGCGCCCTGGGCGATCCCGAGGGCCATCGCGGCGATCGAGATCCGGCCCCCGTCCAGGATCTCGAGGAACATCCGGAACCCGCCGCCGCGCTTGCCAAGGAGATTCTCGGCCGCAACTCGCACGCCGTCGAACACGAGCTCGCCGGTCGCCGAGGCATGAAGCCCGAGCTTGTCCTCGAGGCGGGCGACCCGGAAGCCGGGGGCGTCGGCCGGGACGATGAACGCCGAGATCTCCGCCGAGCCGTCCTCGCGCGTCCCGGTCCGGGCGGTCACGATGTATGTCCCGGCCTGGCCGGCGTTGGTGATGAAGCGCTTGCCGCCGTCGATGACCCACTCGCCGCCGTGCCCGTCGCCGCCCGACCCCTCGAGGCGGGCCGTGGTGCGGGTCCCGCCCGCGTCGGAGCCGGCTCCCGGCTCGGTCAGGCCGTAGGCACCGATGACCCGGCCGCTCGCCATCGGCACGAGGTACCGGTCCTTCTGGGCCTTCGTCCCGGCGAGGTGGAGGGGCCCGCAGCCGAGCGAGGTGTGGGCCGCGACGATGATCCCGAGCGAGCCCCAGACGCGGCTGATCTCCTCGATGGCGATCGCGTAGGCCAGGTAGTCCAGCCCGGCACCGCCTTCCTCCTCCGGCAGCGGGATGCCGAGCCAGCCCATCTCGCCGAGTCGGCGGACGATCTCGACCGGGAAGCGATGCTCGCGCTCGTGCTCGTCGATGACCGGCGCGACCTCCCTGGCCATGAAGTCGCGGATCGTCGAGCGCAGCAGCTGGTGCTCGCTCGGCAGGTCGAGGTCCATCGCGCGGGAGCGTAGCAGGGGCTCATCGGCGACCGTCGCGCCCGAGCCCGAGGAGGCGCGCCGGCTCGCGAGGCCGGCGGGCCGCGCTCGAGGGCGGCTCGACGGGGTGTCTGCTAGCCTCAGCCCGATGCCCGAGCCCGTCGCCGGCTCCGCCACCCATGCCGTTGTCCCGCCGATCGTCACGTCGAGCGGAGGCCGCAACGGAGAGGCCGCGAGCGGCTCCAAGGTCCTCGGCCCCGGAACGGGGGGCGGCCACAACGGCAACGGCTACAACGGCGCCGCCTCGACGCTCCGCCGGACGATCCTGCTCCACCTCCGGCAGGCCGGCCCGACCTCACCCGATGGGCTCGCCGCGGCGCTCCATGCCAGCCGGACCGGCGTCCTCCAGCAGCTCCACGCGCTCGAGGCCGCGAATCTCGTCGGCCACTCGACCGAGCGCCACGGGGTTGGACGGCCGCGCCACCTCTATGACGTGACGCCGGACGCCCAGGACCTCTTTCCGGCCGACTACGACGACCTCGCGGCCGGCCTCCTCGCGGCGATCGCCGAGGTCGGTGGCACGGACCTCGTGGAGGAGGTCTTCACGGCCCGTCGGCGCCAGATCGGGGCGCGAGTCCGGGAGACCATGGCCTCGCGGCTGCGCCCCGGGGCGACGCTCGCCGAGCGCGTCCGCGAGCTGGCCGTCATCCAGGACGGGGCCGGCTATCTCGCCGAGTGGTACGTCGGCGAGGACGGCGCGCTCCGGCTGCGCGAGAACAACTGCGCGATCCACCACGTCGCGAATGGCCACCCGGCGGCGTGCGACGCTGAGCTCGCGCTGTTCCGCGAGCTGCTGGGCGCGGACGTCGAGCGGGAGAGCCACATCACGTCCGGCGACCGGAGCTGCACCTACCGGATCGGATCAGCTCGCGACTGACAGCGCCGCGATCGGCTCGGCCTCGATTGGCCGCCACCGGCCGCACCCGTAATTCCCCGCCGGCGCGGCACACGGACGTCAACGGCGGCGAGCCTGATTGGCCCGCCGCCGTCGGGAGCGCGGCTGATCGGAACGCGGGTGGCTAGATCCAGCCGAGCTCGTGGGCGAACGCGAGGGCGATGGCGTGGTAGCCGTCGTGGTTCGCGTGGTTGTCGGCGTACGCGGTGCACCTCCACGTGAAGCCGCAGATCGTGACGACGTTCACGGGCACGAGGCCGAAGCCGTCGAACGGGACGAGGTCGGCGAAGTCGGTGGTGTGGAAGGCCGTCTCGACGTCGGCGACCGGGACCCCGAAGGCGCCGTAGATCTGCTCCTCCAGGCCGTTGACGCCGAGGAGGAGGCCGACGGACAGGGTCGCCAGCTGCGGGCCCGGAGGTGCGGCCAGCCAGAGGGCGAGGAACGGGTCGTACATGTTCATTGCCACGATCGGGACGTTCGGAGCCGCAGCGCGAAGGGCGGTCAGGATGGTCGGCAGGTTGTTGGTGATCGACGCGATCCCGGGCCCGAGGCAGGCCTGCGGGTCGCCGCCGCCGAGGATGCAGCCCTCCGCCGAGCCGACGTCGTTCCAGCCGATGTCGATCGTGATGAGGCTCGTGAACCTGGCATGCGCGTGGAGGAACTCCAGGGCCGTGGCCAGCTGCGTGCCGTACTCATAGCTGCAGATGCCACCCTCGACGAACGTTGCGGTCGTCTCACCCGGGCAGCCCAACTTGATGTGCCGCAGCTTCGGGAAGTGCTCCCTCGCGATCGAGTAGAGCTGGTCGGTGTACCCGTCGCTCGTCCGATACATGTTGCCCGGGTCACCGATGGGCTGGACGCCCGCCGCCAGCGAGTCGCCGAGCGAGAGGTAGTAGTGGGTCGCGACCTCGCCGCTCCGGTTCTCGGCCGCGACCGGCCCGGCGATCGCGAGGATCAGGATGGCGGCCCCAGCGGCCGCCCAGGCTCGCCGCATGGATCTCTCCCTGGGACGCACTCCCGGACGCATCGTGGACGCTGTGGAACGGGACGCGAGCCCGAGTCCAGCGTTACAGCCGCCCGAAACCGTCGCGGATGCATCTCCCGGTTGTCGCGACGGGGCACGGGGTCGGGTCACCGGATGCTGACCGAACGAGCCTCGGTCTCGCCACGCCCGGTGGGAAGTGCTGAGCGACCCCGTGAGGCGGGCCGAGCCGCCCCCGGGCTGCGCCTACGCCTCCTCGCGCTCCACGACCTGGCGCGATTCCGGCTGCCGGACCGGCGCCGGGAGGTCCGAGACGTTGGCCACGAACGACGCGGCCCTCGCCGTCGCCGCGGCCTGCTCCTGCTCCTCGACCGACAGGATCCCGAGCCGGCCGAGGGTCGCGTACTCGTCGCGGACGTACGTCTTGAGCATCTCGGGACCGTCGGTGCTGATCGTGAACCGCACGCCGTTGCGCCGGAACTGGTCGAAGATCCAGCGGACCTCGTCCCAGCCCGACACGACCCGCGTGTTGAGGTTCGAGGTCGGGCAGATCTCGAGGACGATCCCCCGCTCCCGGATCATCGCCATCGCCCGGGGGTCGTAGGCGGCCTTGACGCCGTGCCCGATCCGGTCCGGCTCGAGCAGCTCGACGACCCGCGCCACCTCCTCCGCCGGCCCCGCCTCGCCGGTGTGGATCGTGATCCCGAGTCCGTACTGCCGCGCCCGGCGCATGAGGCCCCGGTAGTCGGCGACGCGGAAGGTCGCGGACTCCGGCCCCGCGATGTCGACGCCGACGACGCCGCGGTCCCGCCAGGCGATCGCCTTCTCGGCGATGATCTCGTTGAGCTCGTACGGGAAGGCCCGATCGAGGCAGAAGATGAGGCCCGGCTTGAGCGGGTACTCAAGCACCGCCCGGTCCTGGCCCCGGACCGCCGCGGCGATGATGTGGTCGAGGTCCTGCTCGCCGCCGCGGTTCCGCTTCATCGGGTTGAAGCGGAGCTCCATCGTCGTGATGTTGTTCTTGCGGTAGGCCCCGCCGACGACCTCGTAGACCGCACGTTCGACCGCCAGCGGTGAGCTCTGGATGAGCTCCGTCCAGTGGAACAGCTGGAGGTAGCCGTCGAAGGACTTCGAGCCGCCCGGGCCGACGGTGATGAGGTCGCGGAACTCCCAGTAGTCCTTCGTCGGGAGCTTGATGCCCTGGGCGTGGGCGATGCCCCACATGATCGCCGGCGTGACGGCCGCGCCGAGGTGGCAATGGAGCTCGGCGAGAGGCACCTTGCGAGACAGCTGGCGCACCATGTGGCCGGTCAGGATAGCGGACCTCGCGTTGAGGTCTCGCAATGGGGCGTTGAGCACGCTACTCTCTGCGAACCCTCGGGGTGGAGGATCCTCGAGACACGCGAAGCCGAGCCCACGATCGCGTCCCAGCAACTGGAGGTGCGCGACCCATGCCATCCCGATCCCTTCGGCTCGCCGCCACCCTTGGCGCAGCCGTCATCCTCGCAGCCTGCGGCGGCGCGACGCCGTCGCCGAGCAGCGCGCCGAGCTCGCCGCCCTCGGGCACGCCAGCGCCGACCCAGGCCGCGAGCACGGCCCCGTCGCCGGTCGCGAACCTGCCCGCCACCGAGCTCCTGTTCCCCGGCAAGCTCGTCGTCTGCAGCGACCTGCCGTACGAACCGTTCGAGTACTACGACGCCCAGGGCAACCCGATCGGGTCCGACATCGAGATCGCCCAGGGCATCGCGACGCGGCTCGGTTTGACCGCGCAGATCCAGAACTCGGTCTTCGACACGATCATCGCCGCCGTGACGAGCGGGAAGTGCGACATCATCGTGTCCGACCAGAACATCACCCCTGACCGGCTGTCGCAGGTCGACATGATTCCCTACCAGCAGGTCACCCAGGCGATGGCCATCCTCAAGGGCAACCCCGCGGGGATCAACACCGAGCTCGATGCCTGCGGCAAGAAGATCGGCTCCGAGTCCGGTACGACCGAGCAGGGGTACCTCGAGGGCGCCGACCTCTACAAGCAGAGCGGCGGCCTCAAGAAGAAGTGCACCGATGCCGGCAAGCCGGCCCCGAAGTCGGTGACCTTCCAGAAGGACTCCGATGCCTTCGCCGCGCTCGCCGCGCACCAGGTCGACGCCTATTTCGCGGACGGGCCCGTCGTTGACACGTACGTGGCCAAGGCTCCCGACCAGTTCGAGAAGGCCAACATCTCGATCCCGGCGATCAAGGTCGGGATCAGCGTCCCGAAGCCGAGTGACGCGCATAAGGCGACGTCGTCAGGGCATACCGCCCTCGCCGATGCCGTCACGGCCGCCCTGATCTCGATGATCAATGACGGCAGCTACCTGGCGATCATGCAGAAGTACAAGGTCGACGCCGGGGCGATCCAGGCGAGCGACGTCGTGATCAACAAGTACCAGTGACCTCGGCGCTCGGATAGCCGAGAGCGTCGTGAACGCCACCCGAACGTTCAAGGGCGGCCGGCGGGAGATCCTCCTGCTGGCCGCCCTCGCTTTCGTGGTGGCCGGCTGCGCGCCCAGCGCGTATCGGTACCGCTGGGACTACTTCGTCGACGACATCATCCGGCCGGACGGCCTGATCATCCAGGGCCTCGCGCTGACCGTCTTCATCTCGATCATCAGCCAGACGATGGGCGTCGTCCTGGGAATCTTCGGAGCGCTCGGCAAGATGGCCAAGGCCATGCCCCTGCGCGTCGTTGCCGAGCTCTACATCTGGATCTTCCGGGGCACTCCGCTGCTGGTGCAGATCATGCTGCTCTACTACGGCCTCGGGGTGGCGGGCATCTACACGTTCCCGGCGATCACCCCGCTGGGCCCGTTCGGCGATGGCGCGGTGCAGGCCGGCATCCTGGCGCTGGGCATCAACGAGGGCGCCTACATGTCGGAGATCGTCCGTGCCGGCATCCTGTCGATCGACCCCGGCCAGACCGAGGCCGGCAAGGCCCTCGGGATGAACTACGGCCAGATCATGCGACGGATCGTCCTGCCTCAGGCGGCGCGGGTGATCATTCCGCCACTCGGCAACGAGTTCAACAACATGCTCAAGACGACCTCACTGCTCGTCGTCGTCGGGACGCGCGAGCTGTTCGTGACGTTCTCGAACAAGAACGCGAGTGGTCCCCAGAGCTTCCACCCATTCGAGATCTTCCTGGCGGCCGCGGTCTGGTACCTGTTCCTCACCACAATCTGGAGCATCATCCAGGCGCGGATCGAGCAACGCTTCGGCAGGGGCGTGGGCGGCGAACGGGGCCCAAGTCTGAGGGAACGGCTCTTCGGCGTCCGGACCAGCCGGCCGGAGGACCTCCCCGCGATCAGTGGTGGCCGCTGAACGTGACCACCGACGGTCTGACACCGACTGACCAGCCGCAGCACCTGCTCGCGGCGATCGGCGGCGTGCCCGTCCCGACCACCGAGGTCGTCGTGGACGCGACCGACGTCCACAAGTGGTTCGGGAAGCTCCATGTCCTCAAGGGCGTCTCCGCGGAGGTCAAGCGGCAGGAGGTCGTCGTCGTCATCGGGGCGTCGGGCTCCGGAAAGACGACGTTCATCCGCTGCATCAACCACCTCGAGAAGATCCAGCAGGGCCGGATCTCGGTGAACGGCCATCTCATCGGCTACCGCGAGGTCGATGGCAAGCTCGTCGAGGACAAGGAGAAGAACATCGCCCAGCAGCGCCAGGAGATCGGGATGGTCTTCCAGCGCTTCAACCTGTTCCCCCACATGACCGCCCTCGAGAACATCACCGAGGCGCCGATCCAGGTGCGCCACACGCCGAAGGATCAGGCGACCGAGACGGGGAAGGCGCTGCTTGCCCGGGTCGGGCTGGCTGCGAAGGCGGATTCCTATCCCAGCCAGCTGTCCGGCGGCCAGCAGCAGCGCGTCGCGATCGCCCGCGCCCTGGCGATGAAGCCGGCGCTCATGCTGTTCGACGAGCCGACCTCGGCCCTCGACCCCGAGATGATCGGCGAGGTCCTCGACGTCATGAAGGAGCTCGCCCGCGAGGGCATGACGATGATCGTCGTGACCCACGAGATGGGCTTCGCCCGCGAGGTCGCCGACCGTGTCCTCATGATGGACGACGGCCTGATCATCGAAGAGGGCACGCCGGAGCACTTCTTCAAGGCGCCGACCCACGAACGGACGAAGGCCTTCCTCTCGAAGATCCTCTAGGCCGTCCAGCTCCGCCGGGCCCGCGCCCCCGTCCTTCAGGCCATCTGACCCTGCCGGTTCGGCGACCCCGGACTAGGATGGGGCCTGCCCCCATCGAACCAGCAGCTCCGCGGAGCATGCGCAGGACTCTCGGTCACTCGTTCCTCGTCGCCGCCGCCCTGTCCGCCCTCGTCGGGGCGACAGCGCTTGCCGCATCGCCCGTCCGCCTGCAGGGCCATGTCACCGATCAGGCGGGCGTGCTCGACGGGCAGACCGCCAACGTCCAGGCGGCGCTGGACGGGCTGCTGCACGACCACGACGTCGAGCTCTTCGTCCTCTTCGTCGACACCACCGGCGACCTGACCGCGACCGAGTTCGCGAACGAGACGGCTCGGATCAGCTCGCTCGGCGCCAACGACACGCTGCTGCTCGTCGCGATCCAGGACCACACCGATGCCATCTGGGTGTCCGACGCGCTCGCCCCGACGCTCACCGACCCGGAGCTGAACTCGATCATCGCCGACGACCTCGAGCCCGCCCTCCGGAGCGGCGACTTCCCAGGAGCGGCGATCGCGACGGCCAAGGGCATCGGGGAGGCGGCTGCGCCGGCTCCGGTGGTGACCGAGCCGCCGTCGGACGGCGGCGGGCCGGTCGTGCCAGTCGCCGGGCCGTCGTTCGACGTCGGCCTGTTCATCGGGCTCGCGCTCGTTGCCACCGGCGTCGTCCTCGTCGCTGTCTGGCTGGCGTCCCGGCTCGCCGCGCGACGCGAGGCCGAGGAGCGGGACCGGGAGACCGGACGGCTGGCCCGCGAGGCGAACGCCCAGCTGCTGGCGATGGACGACCGGATCCGGGCCGCCGATCAGGAGGCTGGATTCGTCGAGGCCGAGTTCGGGGAGGAAGCGGCGCAGCCATTCAAGGCGGCGATCGTCGAGGCCCAGGAGGCCCTCAAGACAGCGTTCGGGATCCGACAGAAGCTCGACGACGACGTGCCCGAAGACCCGCCGACGCGGGCAGCCATGCTCAAGGGCATCGTCGACGCCTGCGCCCGGGGCAATGCCGCGCTCGACGCGCAGGCCGCGCGGATCAAGGAGCTCCGCGATCTGGAGGCCCACGCCGAGCAGATCCTGTCCGCCCTGCCGCCGAAGGTCGCGGCCCAGGTGCAGCGGCTCGATGGCGCCGAGGCCGCGGTCGCCGCCCTGTCGGGCTACGCGGACTCCACGTCGCAGGCCGTCATGGGCAACGTCGCGGAGGCGCGCAAGGGCCTCGCCGGGGCGACCGCCGCCATCAAGCGGGGCACGGCTGCGTCGGCGGCGGGAGATCGGCGGACCGCCGCCCGGGCGATCGCCACCGCCCAGGAAGGCATCGCGGGCGCCACGACCCTCCTCGACGCGGTCGACAAGCTCGCCGCCGCGGTTCGCGACGCCCACGACAGGCTGCCCGACGAGCTGACGGCGGCCAAGGGCGATCTCGAGGCCGCCCGGGCGGCGGTGGCCGCAGCGCCTCAGGCCACCGCGACCGTGCCGGGCCCCGCGAACGCGCCGGGCACCCCGGCCACGCCGGGCACCGCGGCCACGCCGGCGGCTCCCTTGGCCGAGGCCGAGGCCGCCCTCGCGGCCGCGACGACGGCGGCGATCGCCACGCCACTCGATCCGATCGCCGCCTATGGCAAGGCCGCTGCCGCGCGACGCGTCGCCGCCGAGACGCTCGCGAAGGTTCGCCAGGACGCCGCGCAGCGGGCCCAGTTCGCGGCAGCGCTCCAGGCCGCCCTCGCGGCCGCTCGAGCCAGCGTCGATCGGGCGAGCGACTTCATCGCGACGCGCCGCAACGGCGTCGGGCGGCGGGCGCGGACGCGCCTCGCGGAGGCCCAGGCATCGCTCGAGGCCGCCATGCAGGTCAAGGAATCGGACCCGAACGCCGCGATGGCGGGGGCACGCCGGGCGGACGACCTGGCCGACGAGGCCTATTCGCTCGCCCAACGGGACTTCTCCGGCTGGGACCAGAACCAGGGCGGCCCGGCCGGCCGCGGCGGCTCCGACCTCGGGGCCGTGATCCTCGGCGGCATCATCGGCGGGATCCTCGCCGGTGGGGGCCGACACGGCGGCTGGGGCGGCTCACCGTGGGGCTCGTCCGGTCCGTTCGGTGGCGGTGGCGGGATCGGTGGCGGCTGGGGCGGTGGCGGACACAGCGTCGGCGGCGGCTTCGGCGGGTTCGGCGGCGGTGGCGGTGGAGGCGGCCACTCCGTGGGAGGTCACTGGTGAGGCGCAAGGTCCACATCGACGAGGCGTTGTAGAAAGCACTCGAAGGGACATCGAAGGAGGACGTCATGGCACAGTCATCGATCCTCGGCCGGGTTGGCCAGCTCATCCGAGCGAACGTCAACGCCATCCTCGACGGTGCCGAGGACCCGGCGAAGATGCTCGATCAGCTCGTCCGCGACTTCACCGACAACATCGCCCAGGCCGAGGACGCCGCGGCGCAGACGATCGGCAACCTTCGCCTCGTCGAGGACGACGCGCGTGAAGCCCGTGAGGCAGTCGCCGATTGGGGCGGCAAGGCCCAGGCCGCCTCCCGCAAGGCCGACGAGCTCCGCGCCGCCGGGAATCCGACCGAGGCCGATCGTTTCGACGACCTCGCCAAGATCGCGCTCCGACGGCAGCTCGCCTACGAGAGCCAGGCCAAGACGCTCGAGACCCAGGCCGCCCAGCAGACCGAGCTGGCCGACAAGCTCAAGGACGGCCTGAACAAGCTGCGCGCCAAGCGCGAGGAGCTCGTCCAGAAGCGCGACGAGCTGGTGGCTCGGGCGAAGATGGCCCAGGCCCAGGCGCAGGTCCAGCAGACGATGGCCAGCGTCTCGGTCATGGACCCGACCAGCGAGCTGGCTCGCTTCGAGGAGGGCATCCGGCGCCAGGAGGC
Source organism: Candidatus Limnocylindrales bacterium (assembly GCA_035255225.1). Lineage (GTDB taxonomy): Bacteria > Chloroflexota > Limnocylindria > Limnocylindrales > CSP1-4 > UBA5189. The sequence continues at coordinate 1,681 of DATEZX010000211.1, read as the reverse complement.
CATGGTCCGCGGCCGCGAGGAGGTTGCCTCGTCGTCGCTCGCCGACCAGTTCGCCTCCCTCGACTCGGACGAGGATGAGGCCGAGGTCAGCGCCCGGCTGGCGGCGATGAAGTCGAAGGTGCCCGCCTAGTCGAGGGGTCCCGCCCGCCGCGAGGCGACTGCAACACCTCGCGGCTCGCTGTTTCGGCCCCCGTCAGCAGGGGGCCGCCACGCTGGGGACGCGTCGTTCGGAGCTCGCTTCGGACGGCGCGTTTCCATGCCCGGCGTGGGGCGCGGCTGTCCGCCGCGACGGACCGCCGGTCGGCGGCCTAGTTCGAGAGCGGGACGACCCGACCCTCGGGGTCGAGCGTCGCGCGCCGGCGGAGGGCCTTCAGCTCCGCGCCGGGGACCTGGTCGCGGGCGTGGTAGCTGGACCGGACGAGCGGCCCCGACTCGACGTGCCTGAAGCCGACCTCCAGGGCGGCGGTCCTCATCTCCGCGAACTCGTCGGGGTGGTAGTAGCGCTCGACCGGCAGGTGGTTCAGCGACGGTCGGAGGTACTGCCCGATGGTGAGGATGTCGCAGTCGACCTCGCGCAGGGCCTCGAAGCACTCGGTCAGCTCGTCACGGGTCTCGCCGAGGCCGACCATCAGCGAGCTCTTCGTGTGGACCGGGCTGTTGGCCGCCCGCGCGTACGCCTTCGCGCGCTCGAGGACGCCGAGCGACCGATCCCAGCGGGCCCGCTTGCGCACCGGCTTCTGGAGGCGCCTGACCGTCTCGAGGTTGTGGTTGAGGATGTCAGGCGCTGCGGCCATGACGTCCCGGAGCGGGGCGTCCTCGCCGTTGAAGTCCGGGATGAGGACCTCGACGCCCATGCCCGGGATCCGCGCTCGGATCTCCCGGATCGTGTTCGCGAAGACGTGTGCGCCGCCGTCGGGCAGGTCGTCCCGGGCGACGCTCGTGACGACGACGTGCTCGAGGCCCAGCCCGACGAGCGCCTCCGCGACGCGGCGCGGCTCATCCTCGTCGAACCACGACGGGCGCCCGGTCTTGACGTTGCAGAAGCCGCAGGCGCGGGTGCACGTGTCGCCCAGGATCATGATCGTGGCGGTGCGCTGGTCCCAGCATTCGCCGATGTTCGGGCAGTGGGCCTCCTCGCAGACGGTGTGGAGGTTCAGGCCGCGGAGCAGGCGCTTGAGGTCGTGGTAGGTCTCGCCGGCGGGCATGCGGGCGCGGATCCAGTCGGGATGGCGGCGCAGGGCGAGCGAGCCGTCCGTCGCGACCCCACCGGCGCCGGATGCGAGCCCGCCACCGCCCAGGGCAATCGAGATCGGCTCCTTCGGCGCATGGGCGTGCGCCCCTCCGGGCTGGTACATCGGGAGCTCGCGAGTGGTCATCTGGTGGGAGCTCAGTAGATCGGGGTATCCGGCCCGACCGCCTCGAGCCAGGACTTGATGTCGCGCAGGAGGGCCGTGGCTCCGGCGCCGTCGTTGGCCCGGTGATCGATCGCCAGGACCATGTTCATGATCGGCCGGATCGCGATGACGTCGCCCTGCGACGTCTCGACGACGACGGGCCGCTTCCGGATGTCCTCCATGGTCAGGATCGCGACCTCGGGGACGTTGATGATCGGCATTGTCAGGTTCGAGCCGAGCCAGCCAGTGTTGTCGAGCGTGAACGTGCCGCCGCCGAAGTCGTCGAC
>DATEZX010000210.1:0-3074 GCA_035255225.1 Candidatus Limnocylindrales bacterium | reverse complement strand
GGTCTCGACCTCAGCCGGCCTACCGGGGTCCGGCTCGGCTAGCCGCGAGCGACCCACCCCAGACCGCAACCCCACCCGAGCCGCCGCGCTGCAGCTCCGAGGTATCGAAAGGGGCGCTCTCTGATGAAGATCGTCGTCATCGGTGGCACCGGCCTCATCGGCTCCAAGGTCGTGACGAGAATCAACGAGCAGGGCCACGAGGCCGTGCCGGCCTCACCTCGTCGCGGTGTGAACACAATCACGGGCGAAGGGCTCGCCGCGACGCTTCGCGGCGCGGCGGTGGTCGTGGACGTCTCGAACTCGCCATCCTTCGACTACGCACCGGCCCTCGAGTTCTTCGCGACTTCGACCCACCACCTCCTGGTGGCCGAGGCAGCGGCGGGTGTCAGGCACCACATCGCGCTGTCGGTCGTCGGGACGAAGCCGCTCGCGGAGGGCGGAGATCTCTCGAGAACCACCGCCGGGTACTTCCTTGCGAAGCTCGTCGAGGAAGCGCTGATCCAGGCCGCGGAGATTCCGTACTCAATCGTCCACGCGACGCAGTTCTTCGAGTTCGTCCCACAGATCATCGCCAGCGCCGTCGCCGGTGATTGTCTCCGCCTGCCGCCCGTCCTCTTCCAGCCGATGGCTGCCGAGGACGTCGCGGCGGCCGTCTGCCGGGTCGCGCTCGGGACGCCCAGGCGGGGGATCGTCGAGGTTGGCGGACCGGAGATCGTCCGCCTCGATCTCTTCATCCAGCGCGCCCTCGCCGCGATGGGCGACGAACGCACGGTCATCGCCGACCCTGCCGCCGGGTACTTCGGCGCCAAGGTCAGCGAGCGAACCCTCATCCCCACAGACGGAGCCAAGCTCGGCGAGACCCGCTACGACGACTGGCGGGCGGCGTCCGAGCAGCTGGCAGCGACCTCGGCGGCGTAGCTACCCGTGGTCGACGTCACGGAGCGCGACCGCGGGACTCAGGCGCGGACCGAGCGGGCCTCCGGCGGCTTGAGCGCCAGGTAGAGCAGCGCCGCCAGCAGCGGAATCTGGATGATCCGAAGGGTGATTCCCCAGACCTCGAACGGCGGCGTGCGGTCCCGTGAGACCACGACGTACATGATCGCGACCGCGACCTGGAAGATCGCCCCGAGGACCCACAGCGGCCGCCGGTCGGTCGTCGAGAGCAGGGCCGCCCCGAGGAGGAAGGCCGCGCCGGCCACGGCTCCGAAGGGCAGCAGACTCTCGGTCTGGGTCGCGGGGTCGACGACCTCGAGGACGCCGAGGCCGATACCGAAGTAGATCAGGGCCATCAGGCCCGCGGCGGCCGCGCCGCCGAGTCGGATCGCGTGTCGGCTCATCGGTCAGGCCCTCGGTTGGCTGCCGTGGCGCCCCGTGTTGAACAGGATCGCCAGCCCGAGGCCGACGACGAGGATCGGCCAGATCATGTCGCCGTCCAGTTCCGGGAGGTTCACGCCGAACGTGTTCCGGAGCAGGAACCACACGCCAACGAACAGGACGATCAGGCCGAAGATCAACCGGCCCAGGTCCGCCCGACCGATGTCCATTGCCCTGCCTCCCGTGGCGCGAAGCCGACCGACGGGGACGCGGCGCCGACGGCGCGCACCGATCTGGGCGCTGGCGCCGTCTGGCCTCGACGGCCAGCCTCGGTGGAGGGAGCGCGTCGCGCGAGTGCCATTCCGACCGAGCCCTCGTGCCGGAGGTCCGCGGTCGCGGCGCCTGCACGGTCGCGGGCGATTGCGCGGTTGCAGGCCATCTCGCGGCCGCGGGGCGGCGGCTCAGGCGATGCCCAGCGCCACTGCGATCGCGACGAGCCCGAACGCCACGAGTGCCGCGCCCGAGGCGCGGTTGACCCATGTCAGGCCGCGGTACGACACCTTGCCACGCAGCCACGTCACGGCCGCGGTGAGCACGGCCCACCACAGCCCCGAGCCGGCCCACACGCCCAGGGTGAGGGCCGCCGCGTCGCCGAGCGTCGTCGCGCCGGCGGCGAACCCGAACCCCGCGAAGACCGCCGCAAACGACAGGATCGTCAGCGGATTCGTCATCGTCAGGGCATAGATCGAGACCGCGGCGGTGGCGAGCCCTGGCCGATCGGCGGCGCTCGCCACCTCACCCGGCCGGCTCAGGATCGAGCGGAGGCCGAGCAGGACGACGAACGCCCCGCCGACCAGTCCGAGGGCCGGGCGGACGGAGATCAGGAGTCCGGAGATCGCGGTCAGGCCGAAGGCCGCGATGCCACCGTAGCTCGCGTCGGCGGACGCGACGCCGAGGCCCGAGGCCAGGCCGTAGGCGCGGCCGTGAGCGATCGTCCGGCGGATGACGAGCAGGCTGATCGGGCCGATCGCGGCGGCGATCGTGAAGCCGACGACGAGGCCGCGACCGAACAGGCCCATGATGTCCGCCACCGGTGAGCTCCTCCGCTCCTCGGACGCCGGCGCCGGCTCGGGCGGCGCGAGCGACGGATGGTGGCGGCGCCTCAGGGCTGCGGTCAAGCCGCAATTCGGACGTTCATCGATCATGTGGGACGACGCGCGCGGAGGTGGCGACGCAGGACGTGGCGAGGCCGGAGGCGGCGATGGGTGACGAACGACGAACGATGACGGCGGAGGAGCTGGAGGCGCGGCTGTCGCGCCTGAGCCCACTCCAGTACGCCGTGACCCAGGAGGCCGGCACTGAGCGGGCCTTCACCGGCGTCTACTGGAACAACCACGCCGACGGCACATACCGCTGCGTCGTGTGCTCGGCCCCGCTGTTCGACTCGACCACGAAGTTCGAGTCCGGCTCCGGCTGGCCGAGCTTCTACGACGTCCTCGGCAACGACCGGGTCGTGACCCACGAGGATCGGTCGTTCGGGATGCGTCGGGTCGAGGTCCGTTGTGCGACCTGCACCGCGCACCTCGGCCACCTGTTCCCGGACGGCCCGCGGCCGACGGGCCAGCGGTATTGCATCAACTCCGCGGCCCTCGACTTCGAACAGCGTCCCGCGACGCCGCAGGCAGGTTCCCAGGACGAGCACGAGGGCACTGGGCCCCGCGCCTGAGCCGAGCCTCGCCCTCGAGCAGAGCCTCGCGCCC
>DATEZX010000209.1:0-5351 GCA_035255225.1 Candidatus Limnocylindrales bacterium | reverse complement strand
CGGCGCGCCTTCTGGCCAAGTACCGGATCAACCCCGGCAACGTCGGGTCGAAGTACCACGACGAGAACTTCGCGACGATCGTCCGGGTCGCCATCGAGAACGACAAGCCGGTCCGGATCGGCGTCAACTGGGGCTCGCTCGACCAGCAGCTCCTGATGTCGCTCATGGATGCCAACGCCCGGGGGGCCGAGCCGCGGCCCAGTCGGGACGTCATGATCGAGGCGATGGTCGAGTCGGCCATCCGCTCGGCCGACCTGGCCGAGTCGGTCGGCCTGCCGCACGACCGGATGATCCTGTCGGCCAAGGTGTCGCGGGTCCGGGACCTCGTCGACGTGTACCGCTTGCTTGCCGCCCAGACTGACCTGCCATTGCACCTCGGCCTGACCGAGGCAGGCCTCGGGATGAAGGGCATCGTCGCCTCGACGGCCGGCCTGGCCATCCTGCTGGAGGAGGGGATCGGGGACACCATCCGCGTCTCGCTCACGCCCTCGCCCGGCGGCGAGCGCGAGGAGGAGGTCCGGGTCGCCCAGCAGGTCCTGCAGTCGATGGGCCTCCGGTCCTTCCTTCCGCAGGTGAGCGCCTGCCCGGGCTGCGGGCGCACGACCTCGACGTTCTTCCAGGAGATGGCGGAGCGGATCCAGGGCCACCTCCGGGAGCGGATGCCGGCGTGGCGGGAACGGTATCCCGGCGTCGAGAACCTGACCGTGGCCGTCATGGGCTGCGTCGTCAACGGCCCGGGTGAGTCCAAGCACGCCGACATCGGGATCTCGCTGCCGGGCACCTTCGAGGAGCCCGTCGCCCCGGTGTTCGTCGACGGCCGCCTCGATCGGACGCTTCGCGGTGAGGGCCTGGTCGACGAGTTCATCGGCCTCCTCGAGGGCTACGTCGAGCGGCGCTACGGCGCGGAGGTCGCCAGCACGGCGTGAGGCATCGGGTCGCGACGCTGCTTGCAGTCGCGGCCCTGCTGGTCGGCGCCTGTTCCCCGGCTCTGCCGTCGGGTGCGACGCCGGAGTCGCCCGAAGGGAGCGGCCGATCGAGCCCGGGCGCGTCGGGTGCCCCCGCCGCCGCGGGCGAGCTTCGTGACGCCGTCGACGTCGACGCGATCCTGGCCGACCTGGGAGCCCTCGAACGGCTGACCATGGCTGCCGGCGGCAGCCGGCCCGCCGGCAGCGACGGCGAGGCTCGGGTCGACGACTTCGTGATCAATCAGCTCCAGGCAGCCGGCCTCGAGGCGACGCGCAGCGAGCTCGTCGTCCCGTGGTTCCGCCAGGTCGGGCCGGGAGCGCTCGAGATCCATTCGCCCTCGGCGCCGACCTTCGAAGCCCTCGCCGACTTCAAGCCCCTCCTCTTCTCACCGTCCGGAGACGTCACCGGACCGGTCGTGGCCCTGGGCTTCAACCCCGCTCCGAGCCCCGGCACGACGACCGGCCTCGGCTGCGACGCCGCGGACTGGGCCGGATTCCCGGAAGGTGCGATCGCCCTCGTGCAGCCCGGAGCGTGCCTCAGCCGGACGGTCATCGAGCACGCCCAGGCCGCCGGGGCCGCAGCGGTCGTGCGGTCCTATCCCGACTGGACGCGCGGCCACGTGCTGCGACCGACGCTGCTCGATCCCGCCGGCCTGACGATCCCGGTCATCGGGGTGACGAACGCGGTGGGCGTAGCCCTGGCGAAGGCAGCCGCAGAGAGGGCGACGGTCCGGATCGCGACCGCGACCGAGACGACGACGCGGACGGCGGCGAACCTCGTCTTCGAGACCCGCACCGGCGACCGCTCGCGGATCGTCATGCTGGGCGCGCACCTGGATTCCGTCATCGACGGGCCCGGGATCAACGACGACGGGTCGGGCGCCATGACGGTCCTCGAGATCGGCCGTCGCCTCGCCGCCCTGACGACCCACCGACCCGTGACGGCCCCGCTCGTCCGGGTCGCGTTCTGGACGGGCGAGGAGCTCGGCCTGGACGGCTCCTCGGCCTGGCTCGGGGCACTGTCGGGGTTCAACCGTCAGGCGATCGCGGCGTATCTCAACTTCGACATGCTCGGCTCGCCGAATGGCGTTCGCGAGGTCGCCCACTGGAGCGCGCAGGGCGACCCCGGCGCGGCGGGCCTGGAGGCCCTGTTCGGGCGAGCCTTCGAGCTCGAGGGGTTGACCTGGGACTTCACCGCCATCGCCAGCAGCGACGACCTGCCGTTCGCCGAGGCGGGAATCCCGACGGGTGGTCTGTTCGCCGGGCACAACACGCCCAAGACGGCGGCCCAGGTCGCCCGGTTCGGCGGTGTCCTCGGGGCGCCCCTCGACCCCTGCTACCACCTGGCCTGCGACACGGCGGCGAACATCGACCCGGTGCTGCTCGGCGAGATGGCGCGCGCCGCGGCCTGGGTGACCGGCTACCTCGCGAGCGGCGGTCCGACCGGTCCCTGAACCTGCGGTCCACGTGGTCGGGTGTATACTCCCGGCCGAACCGAATGGCCGCCTCCGACGTGGGTGACCCCCACGTATTTTTTTCGGCGGCAACGGTCGGCATGGAGGGCGAGTCGACCATGAGCCGCGACTTCGTCGGCGCCCTCCTCCAGCTCAATGCCGAGAAGCAGGTTCCGCGTGAGCAGCTGATCCGGACCGTGGAGGAGGCGATCGCGGCCGCCTACCGACGAGTCGCCAACGAGGAGGATATCCACGTCCAGATCGACGCCGACAGCGGCCGGATCCGGGTCTATCGCGCCCGGGTCGCGGTCAGCGAGATCGAGGACGAGCTGACCCAATTCACCCTCGACGAGGCCCGCCGCTACAAGGCCGATGCCCGCCCCGGCGAGCTCGTCGAGATCGAGGAGCTCGACGGCGAGGCCTTCGGCCGGATCGGCGCCCAGACCGCCAAGCAGGTCGTCCTGCAGCGCCTTCGCGAGGCCGAACGCGATGTCGTCTTCGACCAGTTCGCGAGCCGGGAAGGCGAGCTCATAACCGGTACAGTCAACCGCGTCGAGCCGCGGGCGATCATCCTCGATCTGGGCAAGGGCGTCGAAGCCGTCCTCGCGACGACCGAGCAGTCGCCCCTCGAGCACTACCGGATCGGCCAGAACGTCAAGGCCTACGTCCTGGAGGTCCGTCGAACGCCGCGCGGGCCGACGCTCTTCGTCAGCCGGACCCACAAGGGCTTCCTGAAGCGCCTCTTCGAGCTCGAGGTGCCCGAGATCCACAACGGCACGGTCGAGATCCGGGCCATTGCCCGGGAGGCCGGCAGCCGCTCGAAGATCGCAGTCTCGTCGCGCCAGGACGGCCTCGACCCGGTGGGCGCCACGGTCGGCCAGCGGGGCGCCCGTGTCCAGGCGGTCGTCGCAGAGCTCGGCGGGGAGAAGATCGACGTCATCCCGTGGAACGAAGACCCGGGTCAGTTCGTGGCCAATGCCCTGTCGCCTGCCCAGGTCCTGGGCGTGGACATCGACCAGGAGCATCGCATCGCCAACGTCACCGTCCCGGAGCGGATGCTGTCGCTGGCCATCGGGCGGGAGGGCCAGAACGCCCGGCTCGCCGCGCGCCTGACCGGCTGGCGGATCGACATCCGGAGCGACGTCTCGGTCGCCGAGGCCAGGGCCGCGGCCGAGCACGCCGCCACGACGCCCGCGGCAGCGAAGGCGACCACCGCGCCGACGGCCGAGACGGCCGAAACGGTAGCGACGGCAGCGACGGCGAAGGCCGAAACGGCAGCGACGGCGACGGCGAAGGCCGAAACGGCAGCGACGGCGACGGCCGACACGGCCGCGACGCCTGCGGCTGCGAAGGCGGCGACGCGATCGAAGGCCGCGACGTCGCGGAAGACGGCAGCCCCAAAGCCTGAGGCCGCGCCCACGCCGCAGCCGGAGCCCGTCCCCGAGGCCTCGACAACGCCCGAGGCGACGTCGCCCGAGGAGGCGACGGTGCTGGAGCCGGAAGCCGTCGTGGTGGGGGCCGCGAAGCCGCGGGCCCGTCGGGCGGCCCGCGTCGCGAGCGAGGAGGGGTCGCGATAGCCGCCGCCGTGGGCATGCGCCCGCTCCGCCGGCCGCCCGTCCGCTCGTGCGTGGCCTGCCACACCAGCCGCGAGCAGCGAGAGCTGCTGCGCGTCGTCCGCACCCCCGGCGGCGAGGTTCGCTTCGATGCCGGCGGGCGGGCCAACGGTCGCGGCGCGTACGTCTGCCGTGACGAGGCCTGCATCACCAAGGCCACTCGCCGTGGGAGCCTCGCGCGGGCCCTCGCGACCACGATCCCGACCGACCTCGCGGCCGAGCTGGGGCGCCAGCTACCGATGACGCCCGGGCCGTCGGGACCCGACATGCCGACCGCAGGAGGAAGCCTTGGCCAGGAGTAGGAGCGGCACCCGGGGCCGGCGCGGCCCCCGCAAGCCCCCGCGCCGCGACGCCGCGTTCGCCGGCGCAGCCGTCCAGGTCGCCGAGCCGCGGGAGCGCGGCGCCGTCGAGCTGCCCGCGACGATCACGGTCAAGGATCTCGCCGAGCTGCTGGGCGTCAACCCGGCAGACGTCATCCGCGAGCTCATCAAGAGCGGCATCTTCGCGACGATCAACCAGCTCATCGACCGCGACACCGCGGCGCTCGTCGCGGGCGAGCTCGGCTTCGAGGTCGCCGAGCCGCAGGCCCCGAGCGCGCCGGCCGAGGGCGAGGCCGGGGGCGAGGCCCCGGCGGCCGCGGCGACGAAGGAGGAGCTGTTCACCGAGGACGACGCGGCGAGCCTCGTGTCCCGGGCGCCGATCGTGACCGTCATGGGTCACGTCGACCATGGCAAGACGAGCCTCCTCGACGCCATCCGCTCGACGAGCGTTGCCGCCGCTGAGCGCGGCGGGATCACCCAGCACATCGGCGCGAGCGAGGTCGTCAAGGGCGATCGGCGCGTCGTGTTCCTCGACACGCCGGGCCACGAGGCCTTCACCGCCATGCGCGCCCGGGGGGCCAAGGTCACCGACATCGCGGTCATCGTGGTGGCCGCCGACGACGGGGTCATGCCCCAGACCCTCGAGGCGATCAGCCACGCCCGGGCCGCCAAGGTCCCGATCGTCATCGCCCTGAACAAGATGGACAAGCCCGACGCGAACCCCGATCGGGTGAAGACCGAGCTCACCGACGCCGGGGTGGTCGTCGAGGAGTACGGCGGCGACACGCCCCTCGTCGCGGTGTCCGCGAAGTCCCGGATGGGCCTCGACGACCTGTTCGACATGATCACCCTCGTCGCCGATCTCCAGGAGCTGAAGGCCAACCCGAAGCGTCCCGCGATCGGCACGATCGTCGAGGCCCGCCTCGACCGCGGCCGCGGTCCCGTCGCGACGGCCCTCATCCAGACCGGGACCCTGCGCGTCGGCGACGTCATCGTCGT
>DATEZX010000208.1:0-2367 GCA_035255225.1 Candidatus Limnocylindrales bacterium | reverse complement strand
GCACGGGACGGTGCCGTCGTCGGGCCTGAAGCGCGGCGCGGTCGTCAACATCGAGCAGACCGTCCGCTCCATCCGCGACGCGGTCGAGCGGGCGGAGCGCCTCTCCGGCTGGAAGATCGACAAGGCCTTCGTCGGCGTCGGCGGGGCGCAGGTGGAGAGCCTGAACTCCACCGGACAGGTCTCCGTCGCCGCCCACACCCGCGAGGTCAGCCGCGACGACATCCGCCGGGCGGTCGAGCAGGCGCGAACGATCCCGATCCCATCGAACCGCGAGGTCCTCCACGTCGAGCGCCGCGGGTTCACGGTCGACGGCCAGGAGGGCGTGAAGGACCCGCTCGGCATGAGCGCGCTGCGGCTCGAGGTGGAGACACACATCGTCACCGCCCCGCAGACAGCGGTGCAGAACCTGATGAAGTGCGTCGCGCAGGCCGGCGTGAAGATCGACGAGCTCGTCGTCAACGCGCTGGCCTCGGCCGAGGCGGTCGCCAACGAGACGGAGCGCGAGCTCGGCGTCGCGGTCGCGGACGTGGGCGCCGGCACGATCGACCTCGCGATGTTCAACGAGGGCTCGCCGTTCCGGACGAGCGTCCTGCCCGTCGGCGGCAACTTCGTGACCAACGACATCGCGATCGGCATCAAGACGTCGCTGCCCGCCGCCGAGGAGCTCAAGGTGCGCCACGGCACGTGCGACCTGCGGGGCATCGCGGACGACGAGGAGATCGCGGTTTCCGTCCTCGGCGAGGAGGCCGGCCGGACGATCAGCCGCGTGGAGCTGTGCCGGATCATCGAATCGCGCATGCGCGAGACGTTCGAGCTCATCGGCGCGGACATCCAGGCGGGCGGTGCCGGGATGCTGCCGGCGGGCCTCATCCTCACCGGCGGCGGCGCGCAGCTGGCCGGGATCGCCGAGCTGGGCCGCGAAGTCCTGCAGATGCCCGTCCGCGTCGTCGGCCCGTCCGGCGTCGGCGGCCTCACCGACTCCATCCTGACCCCGGCCTACGCGACCAGCATCGGCCTCCTCCAGTGGGGCGCCTCGATGCTCGACGACGGCGAGCCGGCCCGCTACGAATCGGCCCCGGCGGCGGGCGTCCTGGGCCGCCTCCGGAGCGCCGTCAAGAGCATGTTGCCGTAAGGCAACAGCGGACCCCGGCCGGCGCTCGGCCGGGCCGAATGATCGGGCGTTCCTCGAATTCGGCGAGCGGTCCGGCGGTCGCCGATGGTAGACTCGCCGCAACCTGCGGGAGGCGATGCGGCGAGCGAGCGCGCCGGTGCCCAGCCTCTGTTCAGCCCCACTAGACGCGGTCGAACGGACCGTTCGGAGGAGTAGCGATGGGCCTGCGCTCGGACTCGGAGAACTTCGCGCTCATCCGCGTCATCGGTGTCGGTGGCGGGGGCAGCAACGCCGTCAACCGGATGATTCGCGCGGAGATGATGGGCGTCGAGTTCATCGCCCTCAACACCGACGCGCAGGCTCTCCTGCAGTCCGACGCGCCGCACAAGCTGCGCATCGGCGACAAGATCACGCGCGGCCTCGGCGCCGGCGGCGACCCGTCGATCGGCGAGCGGGCGGCCGAGGAGGACTCCGAGAAGATCGCCCAGGCCCTCGAGGGCTCGGACATGGTGTTCATCACCTCCGGCCTCGGCGGCGGGACGGGCTCCGGCGCGGCGCCCATCGTGGCCGAGATCGCCAAGGAGCAGGGCGCGCTCACCATCGCGGTCGTCACCAAGCCGTTCACGTTCGAGGGCGCGAAGCGCAAGCTGACCGCGGAGAAGGCGGGCGACGCGCTCCGGGCGAAGGTGGACACGCTCATCACCATCCCGAACGACCGCCTGCGCGACGTCGTCCAGAAGAACACCTCGATCCTGGACGCGTTCCGGGTCGTCGACGACGTCCTCCGCCAGGGCGTGCAGGGCATCAGCGACATCATCACGGTGCCCGGCCTCATCAACCTCGACTTCGCCGACGTGCGGGCGATCATGAAGGACGCCGGCTCGGCGCTGATGGGCATCGGCCGGGCGACCGGCGAGAACCGGGCCGTCGAGGCTGCCCGCCAGGCCATCGCCAGCCCGCTCCTCGAGGTCGACATCGCCGGGGCCCAGGGCATCCTGTTCAACGTGACCGGCGGCTCGAACCTGTCCCTCTACGAGGTCACCGAGGCGGCGGAGGAGATCCGCGCCGCGGCCGATCCCGAGGCGAACATCATCTTCGGCACGAGCTTCAACGAGCGCCTCGGGGAGGAGGTCGCGATCACCGTCATCGCGACGGGCTTCGACGGCAAGCGCCACGGGTCCAGCGCGCGCGCCTCGGCGGCAGCGGCGTCGGACGCGACGGCCCGCGCGCCACGGGACTTCCTCGAGGAGCTCGAG
>DATEZX010000207.1:0-6178 GCA_035255225.1 Candidatus Limnocylindrales bacterium | reverse complement strand
CGGCTGGTGAGAAGGTCCACTTCGGGGCGGCGGCCGCCGGCGCGCACGCGCCGACGACCAGGGCGACGGCTGCGAGCGCCAGCCCGAGCCTCGTGCGAGTCATCTTGGTCTCTCCCATTTTCGCTAAACGCGCAGCGCGTTAGTGCGAATATCGACCAGGGAGAGCGGCCCTGTGATGTGCCATTCGGCCCTATTTACGCACCACATCGATACGCGTTCGCGCGGTGCCGTCGACCGTGGTTGCGGTGCGGGGCGCCCGTTCGGCGACGGGGCGCTCGCATGCGGATTTCGGGTCGTCGCCCGTCGACGCCCTGCGGCTCAGCGAGGCTCGAGCTCGATCCCCGGGGCGCCCGGTACGGCGATCTCGGCCAGGCTCTGGGCGGACAGCGACTCGCGCAGGGCGCGCGTGGCGCCCGCGAAGACGTCGTGGACGGCGCAGCGGCCGTCGGGCCGGCACGGTCCACCGCGGAGGACGCAGCGCGGGATCTCGCCATCGGGGTCCACCGCGTCGACGACCTGGAGGACGCTGATCTCGGCGGCCGGCCGGCCGAGGCGGTAGCCGCCACGGCGGCCCGGCGAGCCGACGACGAGGCCCGCCCGGCTGAGGTCGGTCATGACGTGGGGCAGGAAGCGGACCGGGATCGCCATCCGCTCCGCGATCCAGCGGACGCTCGCGGGGCGGTCGCCACCCTCGACCGTCGCCAGCGCGAGCATGGCGCGGACCGCGTAGTCGCCGCGCATGCCGAGGGTCACCCGCATGGCGGCATCCTCGGCGCCGCGCCGCCGCCAACCAGTGCCAAATGGCTCACGTTCGTGGTGCGAGTTCAGGCCCGGCCGGGCGCATGGACCGGGCGGCCGCCTGCGTCCGATCGGCGCCGCTCATCGGGCATAGCCGGTGAGCTCGACGTAGGCCTCGCCTCCGAGGGCGGCGCCCGCCCGGGAGGCCTGCACGACCTGCGAACCCTCCCAGTACACGACGCCGGTCGTGGGGCGGGTGTCGAGCTCCTGGTCCGGGATCGTCGGCGTCAGGGTGATGGCCAGCGCCTGGCTCGGGACCTCGATCCGCCAGCCCGACGGGTAGGTCGCGCCGGTGGCCGGGCTCGTCCAGCTGCCGGTCGTCGTGACCGTGAAGGCGTCGCGGTCGAGGTGCGTCGCCCGGCCGCTCGCGTCGACGAGCGTGCCGTACACGAGCGGCAGCGAGCCATCGGCGCTCCGGACGAGCGATAGCGTGAGATCGGTGCCGTCGTCGAGGTTGACCGCGAACCAGTCCCACCCGCCGCCGCCGACCGAGATGAAGTCGCCCCACTGGTGGTCGAACCAGGCCTCGCCGGTGACGTGGACCCCGCTGGCGCCGTTGGTGACCGGTCCGACGGCCAGGCTGCCGGTCACGGCCATCCGGGTCCGCGAGTAGTAGTACGAGCCGCCCGCCGGGCCGAAGTCGATCCAGCCGTCACGATCGTGGAGCACGGCGGGCTTGCTCGACTCCAGGCGCAGCTGCAACCCGAAGCCCCCGCCGGCCGCCTGCGCCTCGCCGGACGTCAGGGCGGCGTCGATGGCCGCCTCCTGGCCCGAGCCGCTGAGGCGCCAGGTGTTCGAATCGGGCGTGGAGGCGCCCGGCTCGACGGGCGGCGTGCCGATCGCAAGGTCGAACCCGGTGGGCTGGCCCGAGGCATCGCGCGGGGACTGGTCGGGCTGCGAGCCGATCGCGGTCCGCTGCCCGACGAGGAACCGACGGCCGGACTCGTCGGTCAGGGCGAGATGGCTGGCCCAGGTCACCGGCGCGGCGCCGCGCTCCGCTCGGAAGATGACGGCCTCGAACCCGAAGTGCCGGCCGTCGGCCGTCGCGAGGTGGCCGGTGAGGTACCACCACTCGGTCAGCCGGTCGTGGGGTCCGTCGTCGCGCGGCAGGACGACCGGCTGCGGGTCGGCCGGCCGTGACGCCGCCGGGCTCGGCGACGGCGGGTTGTGGGCGACGAGCGGCGGGTTGGCGAGGATCGGGCCGCCCGTGCAGCCGCCGAGGACGACGACCGACAGCGCGGCCGCGGCGAGCGTCTTGAGCCGTCGGGCGAGGTTGTCCGGCAGCCACCAGTTCCACTTCCCGAGGAGCCGCATCGTGGCCGGGACGAGAAGCGCCCGGACGACCGTCGCGTCGAGGGCGACGGCGATCGCGATGCCGAGGCCGAGGGCCTTGATGAGGACGATGTCGGCCAACGCGAACGAGCCGGCCACGACGACGACGATGAGCGCCGCCGAGGTCACGATCCGGCCGCTGCGCTCGAGGCCATGGGCGACCGCCGCCCGGTTGTCGTGGTCGGCGTCCCAGCTCTCGCGCATCCGGGTCAGCAGGAAGACCTCGTAGTCCATCGACAGCCCGAACAGGACGCAGAACAGGATCACCGGTTGGGTGGTCTCGACGAAGCCGAGCGGCCGGGTGCCGAGGATCGTCGACAGGTTGCCGTCCTGGAAGATCCAGACGAGCGCCCCGAACGAGGCCAGGATCGACAGGCTGTTCATCACCACGGCCTTGATCGGCAGGACGACCGACCGCAGGAGCAGGAACAGCACGGCGTAGGTGGTCACCAGGATGAACAGCGCCGTCCTCGGGAAGTCGGCTCCGATCCCGCCCACGACGTCCTCGACGTCGGCCGCGCCGCCACCCACGAGGACCGTCATTCCGGGCGGCGGGGCCAGCGGCCCGGTCGAGGAGCGCAGGTCGCGGACGAGCTGCCGGCCGGGCTCGTCGTTCGGGCCGTACCAGGTCGTGATCGTGAAGTCGGTCAGGCTGCCCGCGGTCGTGGCCCTGAGCGCCTCCTGGACGAAGCGGTCGGGCGGCCCGCCGGGACTCGCGTACAGGAGCTGGTACTGGGCGAGATCGAGCCGCGGATCGACGTCGACGAGGCTGTCGACCCGCTCGACCCGCGAATCCGCTCCGAGGCGCCGCGAGTAGTCGTACAGGGCCGCGACGTTGGCGGGCGTCGTGGCGTCGCCCTGGGTCCGGATCGCGAGCACGATCGGCGCGAACGGCCCCGGCCCGAAGGCGGCCTCGAGGCGGTCGTACCACTCCCGCGAGGCGACGTTCTCCGGGAGGATCCGGAAGTCCGGGGCGTTGAAGCGGACGTGGAGGAATGGCGCCCCGAGCAGGACGAGGACCGCGAGGGTCGGCACGAGGACCGCGACGGGCCGGGCCATGACCCACTCGGCGAGCCTCGCCCACGGCCCCTCGCCCGACGGCGTCGCGGCGACCCGCCGGATGCGCAGAGCATCGAGCCGGACGCCGACGAGCGCGAAGAGCGCGGGCAGGAGCGTCAGCGCGGCGCTCACTGCGAGCCCGACGACGATCGCGCCGGCGATCCCGACCGACCGCAGGATCATGAACTCGAACAGGACCAGGCCGAGCAGGCCGAGCAGGACCGTGACGCCCGAGAAGAACACCGCGCGGCCGGCGGTGGCGACCGTCGCGGCGATGGCGTCCTCCACCGCCTCGGGTCGCCGGCCGCGCGCCGCCAGCTCCTCCCGGAAGCGGCTCGTCATGAGCAGCGAGTAGTCGACCCCGAGGCCGAGGCCGAGGAGGGTCGCGAGGTTGAGCACGAAGATGCTCATCGGCAGGACGTTCGCGACCAGGAAGATCCCGGCCAGGGCCGTGACGACCGCCGCGCCACCGACCGCGAGGGGCAGGCTCGCCGCGACGACCGAGCCGAAGACGATGAGCAGCGCCAGCGCGGCCAGCGGCAACGAGATCAGCTCGCTCCGCCGCAGGTCCGACTCCGAAACGTCCTGGACGTCGCCGTAGAACGCCGGCCCGCCGGCGAGCCCCACCTCGAGGCCCGGGACATCGGTCCTGAGCGCGGCCCGGATGCCGGGCAGCGCCCTCGGCGAGTCATCTGCCGAGAGGCCGAGGAACACGACGTCGTAGGCGGTGTGGCCGTCGGCTGAAACCTGGCGGGTCTCGAGGAGGTGCGACAGGATGCCCGTGACGTAGGGCGCCTTCGGTATGTCCGCGATGGCCGCCCCGGCCGGCGCCTCGAAGGCCGGGTCCCCTGCCCTGAGGGTGTCGGAATGGAAGACGACGACCACGGCGGCCTGCGGGACGTGGATCTCGGTCTCGAGGAGGGCCTTGGCTCGCGCCGACTCCAGATCGCTCCGGATGAAGCCGCCCGTCCGCAGGGCGCCGCTCGTCTGGAAGGCCAGCGGCGCCGCGCCGAGGAGCAGGAGCGCCCACGCGGCGATGACGAGGCGCCGGTGGCGCGCCGACCAGCGGCCGAGGCGCTCGAAGGGGCTGGACATCGGGCTCCGAATCGTACGCGGGCCACGACCGCCGGCCGGTGGGCGGCCTGCTAGCATGGCCCGACCGTGACGATCTTCACGCTGTGGTTCCAGGATTTCCCGAACAACCTGCCGATCCTCATTGGCGCATCGGCGGTCGCGATCCTGTTCATCGTCATCTTCCAGAAGGCGGCGATGACGGCGGAGGGGCACTCATCCTGGACCAAGCGGATCACCGGCCCGAACGGCAAGTGGTTCTTCGGCCTGCTGTTCCTGGTCTGGGCGGTCGTGTTCGGCGTCGGCCTGCAGCTCGTCCCCCACGAAGGAGCGAGCTCGCCCTACGGCGGCCTGGGCCTGATCGCGCTGTTCAGCGGCTTCTTCATCACGATGGGCTTCCTCTGGAGCGTCATCGGCGACTAGCCGGTCCGATGGCTCCCCGATGGCCGGGACGGTCGATCCGGCGATGATTGGCCCAGTGACAGTCGATCGGGACCGCCTCGCGTCGCTCACCGCCCGCGAGCTCGACCGCTTCGCGTCCGCGCACCCGAGGTCACGGGGGCTGCACGAGCGGGCGAGGGACTCGCTGATCAGCGGCGTCCCGATGCCCTGGATGGTCAAGTGGGCCGGCGGCTTCCCGGTCTACGTCGACGTCGCCGAGGGCGCGCACCTGAGCTGCGTCGACGGCCACGACTACGTCGACTTCAGCCTCGGCGACACCGGGGCGATGAGCGGCCACGGCCCGGCCCCGACGCTCGACGCGATCCGCGACCAGCTGTACGCCGGCCTGACCCACATGCTCCCGACCGAGGATGCCGCGATCGTCGCCGCCGAGCTGGGCCGCCGGTTCGGCGTGCCGGCCTGGCAGTTCAGCCTCACCGCGACCGACGCCAACCGCTTCGCACTGCGCCTCGCCCGGGCGCTCACCGGGCGACCCAGGATCCTCGTCTTCGACTACTGCTACCACGGCTCGGTCGACGAGACATTCGCCGTCCTCGATGCATCGGGCGCGGTCGTGGCCCGTCGCGGCCTCATCGGCGCGCCGGTCGCACCGTCCGAGACGACGAAGGTCGTCGAGTTCAACGACGTCCCCGGGCTCGAGGCGGCGCTCGCGCCGGGCGACGTCGCGGTCGTCCTGGCCGAGCCGGCGATGACGAACATCGGGATCGTCCTGCCAGACCCGGGCTTCCACGACGCCCTGCGCGAGGCCACGCGGCGGACCGGCACGCTCCTGCTGATCGACGAGACGCACACGCTGTGCGCCGGCCCGGGCGGGTATACCGGCGCCCACGGCCTCGAGCCCGACATGGTGGTCGTGGGCAAGACCATCGGCGGGGGCATCCCGATCGGGGCGTACGGCGTCTCGCGGGAGCTCGCCGACCGCATTGCCAGCCTCATCGAGGTCGAGGACTCCGACATCGGCGGGATCGGCGGAACCCTGGCCGGGAATGCCCTGTCGCTCGCCGCCGTGCGGGCCACGCTGGAGGGCGTGCTCACCGAGGACGCCTTCGGTCGGATGATCCCGCTCGCGGAGCGCTGGCAGGCCGGCGTCGAGGAGGTGCTCGCGCGCCGGAGCGTGCCATGGCACGTCACCCGTCTCGGCTGCCGGGCCGAGTACCACTTCCTGCCGCGCGCGCCGCGCAACGGTGCCGAGGCTGCCGCGGCGGCCGACTACCCGCTGGAGCGGTACCTCCACCTCGCGGCGCTCAACCGGGGGATCGTCATGACGCCGTTCCACAACATGGCGCTCATGTCGCCGGCCACGAGCGAGGCCGACGTCGATCGGCATACCGCGATGTTCGACGAGGTCGTCGCGGAGCTGTTCGCCGGCTAGCCCTCGGAGGCGGTGTCGGCGGCCGGCTCCGGGCTGTCGTTCCAGCGCTCGATGACCGCGGTCACGCGCTCCCAGCCGAGGACG
>DATEZX010000206.1:0-12161 GCA_035255225.1 Candidatus Limnocylindrales bacterium | reverse complement strand
TCACGGGCCTGATCGAGGATCGCGTCGGCCGCCCGCTCCTGGAGGATCAGCCGTTCGACCTCGAGCCCGGCGCCGCGGATGACCCGCTCGGCGGCGTCGAGGGTGGCCTCCGCGTGACGCACGAGCTCCGCATCGAGCTCGTCGACGATGTTGCCCGGCAGGACCGCGAACGGGGGCAGCAGCTCGAGGTGGGCCTCGACCGCGATGACGACTCGGACGACGGTCTCCCGCGGCCAGGTCAGGGTGGCGATGAGGTCTCGCGCGCAGTCGGCCGAGGCCGAGCCGTCGGTAGCCAGCAGGACCCGCATCGGAGTGCCTCCTTCGCACTCCATGCTCGGCGCTCGATCTTCGAAGGCCCTCGGCCGGACGGCCCGTTCCCCGCGGGTCAGCCGTCCCGAAGCCCGGCCGCCGCGACCGCGTCCACGAGGGACGGCTCGGTGGGCGTCGCGCCGAAACCCCAGGCTGCACCCAGGCGCGCCGCGAGCGGCGGCTCCAGGTTCGTCGCGCGCAGGGACGCCCAGGCCGGCTCCGCGAAGACGGTCGCCGGTGGACCGTCGACGAGCACGCGGCCGCGACCCATGACCACGACACGCTCGAACGTCTCGGCGACGAAGCGCATGTCGTGGCTGACCGTCACGACCGTGCGCCCGGCGGCGGCAAGTCGCCCGACGATCTGGCGGATCCGCTCGACCCCGCGCGCGTCCTGCCCGGTTGTCGGCTCGTCGAGCACGACGACCGGCGTGCCCATGACCAGGATCGAGGCGAGGGCCAGGAGCTTGCGCCGCGAGTACCCGAGGTCATAGGGGTTGGCGTCGGCGTCCTCCTGCAGCCCGACCAGCTCCAGCGCCTCGTCCACCGCCCGGAGCAGCGCCGGCCCACGGAGCCCGACGTTGCGAGCGCCGAACTCGACCTCGCGTCGGATCCGGCCGGCGAAGATCTGGCGGTCGGGGTCCTGGAAGGCGAGACCGACCGCGCGGGCGAGCTCGGCGACCCGCCGCTCGGAGGTCGAACGGCCGTCGATGAGGACTCGGCCGTCGGTCGGCCTGAGCAGGCCGTTCCAGTGCAGGACGAGCGTCGTCTTGCCCGAGCCGTTCTGGCCGACGATCGCGACCCGCTCGCCGGCCTCGACCATGAGGTCGACGCCGTCGAGGGCGCGGGTCCCTCCCGGGTAGACGTGGACCAGTCCCTCGCAGCGGATCATCCGATCGGCCCCGGTGCCGCGACGCCACGCGCCGCCAGGGCACCCGCGATCCGGACGCGAGCCGGCGGCTCGACGCCGATCGCGGCGATGCGCGGGTCCTCGAAGACGTCCGCAGGGGTCCCGTCGAGCACGATCTGGCCTCCGTCGAGCGCGACGACGCGCTGGCAGATCGCGTCGAGCAGCTCGGCCTTGTGCTCCGCGATCAGGAGTCCGGTGCCAGTGCGCGCGAGCGCCCGGAGCGCCTCGCCCACGAGCCGGGTGCCCTCCGGGTCGAGCTGGGCGGTCGGCTCGTCGAGGACGAGATGAGGCGGCCGCATCGCCAGGATCGACGCGATCGCGACCAGCTGCGCCTGGCCGCCGGAGAGTCGCATCGGGTCGCGCCCCGCGATATCGGCAATGCCAAGCGTGGCCAGCGCCCACCTGGTCCGCTCCACGGTTTCGGCGAGCTCGAGGCCGAGGTTGACCGGTCCCAGCGCGACCTCCTCGAAGACGGTCGCCGTGACCCCGGACCGCTGGGTGTTGGGGTTCTGGAACACGAGGCCGACACGGCTGGCGAGCTCGAACGGCGCCTGGCCGGCGATCGACCGGCCGTCGATCAGGACCTCCCCGCCGAGTGTCCCGCCGACGGACGCCGGAGCCAGGCCGGACGCCACCAGGCACAGGGTCGACTTGCCGGCCTCGTTCGGCCCGACGAGCCCGACGATCTCACCGTCGGCGAGCGAGAGGTCGATGCCCGACAGGACCTGGCGGGCGTAGCCCGGGTAGCGGTACGAGACGCCGCGGAGCTCCAGCATCGCTCGCCTACGGCAGCGCCGGGACGAGGCCCGCGACGCGCCCGATCGTGAGGGCGACGAAGGCGGCGACGAGGGCCCAGCGCAGGATCCGCTGCCGAGCATCGTCCGGCAGGGTCCACAGCAGGTCGCGCCGACCGGGCTTGCCGAAGGCCCGAACCTCCAGCGCCAGGCTCCGCTCCTCGACCTCCGTCAGCGACGACAGGATGACCGGGCCGACGAGCGGCATGACGCCGCGGATCCGCGTCGCGAGGCTGCCCTCGGTGTCGAGTCCGCGCGCCCGCTGGGCCGCCTGGATCGCGAGCGCCCGCTCGATCATCAGGGGGATCGTCTCGAGGGTCGCGGCGGCCGCGAAGGCGATCTTCGGCGAGAGACCGCGGCGCTCGAGATCGACGACGAACGCCCGCGGTTCGGTCGTCAGGCCGAACAGCCCCAGGGCCATCGCCAGCACGAACAGCCGGACGATCACCTGCGCCGCGAAATCGACGCCCTCGAGCGTGGCGTCGAACGGGCCGATCGTGAACAGCACGGTCGTCCCGGCCCGCGTGAAGACCGACACCAGCGCAACCGAGATCGAGATCGGGAGGCTGATGAGGAGCGCGACGCGCACCAGCCGCGCGGTCACCCGGGCCGCGATCGCACCGGGCAGGACGAGCAGCACCAGGATCGCCGCCGGGGCGACGTACCCGCCGAGCACGAACGCCGCGAGCGTCGAGACCGTCGCGACGATGGCCTTCGTCAGCGGGTTGAGGCGGTGGTACGGGCTCGGCGTCGCCGGTGCGAGCGACCTCAGGTAGGCGCGGTCCTCTGGGGACAGGGACGGGGTCGAGGCCTCCGTCGTCAAGCCGAGATGACGCCCACGGCTCGCTCACCCTGCGGGAAGCGCGCCGTGAACCGTCGCGACAGGGTCTGCAGGAGGAGGAAGGCCACGATGAACTCGATCGTCTTGTCGATCGGGTCCTGGAGCAGGCCCTGCTGGAAGACCGCCTCGATGAGGCTCGAGCCGGCCTGCTGGAAGGCCGCGACGAGGATGTCCGCGCCGCTGCCCGTGACCCCGCCGAAGACGAACGCCGAGATCGGCGCCGAGATGAGCGCCGAGATGACGCCACAGATCGCGCCGCCGACGACGATGAACGCGACCCCGAGGTCGCGCTTCACGAAGAGTTGGATCGCGAGGGCCGCGAGGGCCAGGACGAGGCCGATCGCGATGGCGTACGCGATGACGACGAAGAACTGGTCGACGCCGCTGGTGTCGCCGAAGAACGTGAAGCCCTTGGCGTAGAACGGCAGCACGCCGTAGAACACGAGGCCGAACAGGATGAGCGCCGCGACGGCCAGCCCGCCGGCGAGCTGTGGGATGGCGGTGTTGGGCCGGCTCCGGAAGAAGCCGTAGTAGCCGAAGACTCCGGCCAGGAGGCCGATCTCGGCCGCGACGATCGCGTACGGCCAGGCGTACGGGCTGCCGAACGGCGTGCCGGCGAGCACGAACGTCCAGATGAGGTTGGCGAGGAGGCCCGTCAGGGCGCCGGGGATCGGCCCTGCCAGGGCCCCGACGAGGATGGTTCCGATCGAGTCGAGGTAGAGCGGGATCTTCAGCGCCGTGCCGACCGTCTGGCCGAGGACGATGTTGATCGCGATCGCGATCGGCATGAGGACGATCGTCCGCGTGTCGAACTGCCGGGTGATCGAGTCGAGGCGCCGAGTCTGGAGGTACTCGAGGAGGGCATAGGCGAGGAACCCGACGAGCAGGGCGATCGCCAGGACGAGCATGAACGAGTTCGAGCCGGCGACGAGCCCGGTGTCGGGATTCGCGGTCGTGTCGAAGCTCCCGAACATCGCGAGCCCGACGACGAGGACGACGATCGCGACGACCGCCGCGACACCGACGCGGAGCCAGGCCGAGGACATCGGAGTCACCTCACTCTGGGCCGTCCGCCGGACGAGCGGCCACTCGCGGTTAGCGTGCCACGCCGGAACGGTCGGCTGCCAGCCCTCCGAGCCGCTCGACCAGCAGCCTGCGGAAGGCGTCGGCGTCGCCATCGACGGCGACGTCGACGTTCGGTGGCCGGCGGGTCAAGCCGCGCCAGTCGGCCACGGTCATGGCGTGCGCCGGACCACCGCCCGTCTCGACCTCCACGAAGACGGGTCTCGCCTGGACGAGGCCCCGGTCGAGGGTCGCGGCGAGGGCGAAGGGATCGTGGACGAACGCGCCGTAGAAGCCGTCCGCCGCGGCGTGGAATTCGAAGTAGAAGCGCAGGGCGTCGACGACGAAGCGCAGGATCGGGTCGTCGCCGACGCTGCCGACGGCGGTCAGGGGCTCGCGGGCGAGCGCCTCCGCGTCCTGCGGACGCGCCCCGGCCCGGAGCGCGAGGTGCCGTAGGTGCTCCGGCAGGATGCGCGCCCGCTCGGTCACGTCGAGGCCGATCGCGAGGGGGCGCCTCACACCGTCCGCGGCGTCCGCGGCGACCGGCTCGGCCTCGGCCCAGGCTCGGAAGCAGGCGGCCGCCGCCTCCGGGTCGACGAAGACGTTCCACTCGGCCGTCGGCGTCGTGTTGCCGGGCACGCAGTACGCGCCGCCCATGAGCGTCCAGCCGCGAAGCAGGCCTGGCAGGGCGGGCTCACGGTCGAGGGCGAGAGCGAGATTCGTGAGCGGCCCGAGGGTCAGCAGCGTGACCTCGCCCGGCCTCGACCGCGCCGCCCGGACGATGACCTCAGCCGCGGTCTCCTTCACCGCCGGCTGCATGGCGGGAGCCAGCTCGGCGTAACCGATCCCGCACGGTCCGTGAGTGTCCTCCGCGGTCCGGAGGTCCTTGACGAGCGGCCGGTCGGGTCCCCGGGCGACCGGGACGCTCCGAGCTCCGGCGAGCTCCAGCACGGCGCGGGTGTTCTCGTCGACCCGGGCCAGCGGGACGTTGCCGGCGACGGTCGTGACGGCGACGAGCTCGACCTCCGGGGTCGCCGCGGCCAGGAGCAGGGCGAGGCTGTCATCGATGCCCGTGTCGACGTCGAGGATCAGCGGCATCGGGGATCCGGTCCGGTCCATGACCAGCTCATGATCGCAGTCGGACAGGGATTGCCGCCCGATCGAGCGTCCCGCCGGCCAGGAGGCGCCGGGCCCACGTGGAGCCGGTGGCCCTGACCTCCTCGGCCGTCGTCCGAGCGGTCGCTAGCTTGGACCGGCCTGCGGGTGGACGACCGTTCGCGGCGTCGCGGCCGGCGGCGTGCCCTGTCGCCCGAACGGCCACCAGGCGCCGTCGCCGAGGATCGTCGTGATCGCGGGCACGAGCAGCGACCGGACCATGAACGTATCGATGAGGACGCCCAGCGCGACCATGATCCCGACCTGGAACAGGACGGTGAGCGGTGACGCGACCATCGCCAGGAACGTCCCAGCCAGGATGACGCCGGCCGAGGTGATGACCGCGCCGGTCCGCGCCGACGCCGCCCGGATGCCGTCCGTCGTCCCTCGCGCCTCGGACTCCTCGCGGACCCGGCTCATCAGGAAGATGTTGTAGTCGGATCCGAGGGCGACGAGCAGGACGAAGACCATCAGCGGCAGGAAGTAGTTCATGCCCGACTGGCCGAGCAGGCCCTGGAACAGCACGGTCCCGATGCCCAGCGTGCAGAAGTACGACAGCAGCACGGTCCCGACGAGATAGAGCGGCGCCACGAGGCTCCGCAGGAGCAGGGCCAGGACGACGAGCACGCCGAGGACGGTGAGGGCCGCGACGCGGAGGAAGTCGGCGTCGATCGTCGCCTGGAGGTCGCGCTGCAGCGCGGTCTGGCCGCCGGTCGCGATGATCGCGTCGGGCCCGTACGCGGTCGCCTGCTCCGCGAGCGCCTCCCGGATCCGACCGACCGTCTCGAAGGCCCCCGGTGAGTACGGGTCGTCGGCGGTGATGGCGTAGAGGCGCGTCACCGAGCCGTCGGCCGACAGGTAGGCCGCGCGGGTCGCGTCGATCGAGGCCTGGCCGGCGCCTGACAGCCCGACCGGGATGAAGTAGTCGTCCGGCCGCGCGCCGAACGTCGAGGACAGGGCCGCGAGCTCGGCCGGCAGGCGGGCCCCGGTCGCCCCGAGCTTCTGGCGCGCCGCCGCGAGCTGTTCCGGAGATCCGCCGGCCATCGCGGCTCGAAGCTGGTCGATCTGGCCCGGCATCGCCGCGAGGTCCTGCTCGGGTGTCGTCAACGCGGGCGACGCCGCGAGGTCCGGGTAGGCTCGGGCGAGGGCCCGCACGTACTCGTCGGCTGACTGGAGGCCGGTCGTGGTCGCCGGGTCGAGGAGCTTCTTGAGCCCCGCCGCTGGATCGGTCGGGACCACGAAGCGCTTCGACATCGCGAGCAGCTGGGCAGACGGCCGGAAGCCGTCGGGCGTCGCCCCATCGCCCGTCGGCGCGACGAGGCTCTCGACCCGTTTGACGCCCGGGATCGCGAGCAGGGCGTCCATGGTGGCACGCAGGTGGCCGAGGGCCGCCGGGCTCCCGAGCGCCCCGCCCGGGCCGGCATCGACGACGACCTCGATCGGCAGCAGCTGGCCCTTGTCGAAGTGGTCGGCCACGACCTCGAAGCCGGCCTTGGCGTCGGAACCCGGCGGCAGGTCGGCCAGGACGTCGAACGACTGGCTCAGGCGTGTGGTCGCGATCGCGGGCGCGCCGAGCGCCACGAGCACGACGAGGGCCATCGCCACGGGTCGCCGTGAGATGAGTCCCGCGAGCCGTCCGAACAGGCCGCGCTCCGGGTCGCGCCGAAGGGACGCCTCATGGAGTGGCCAGAAGAGGTAGTGGCCGAAGATCCCGAGGAGGGCCGGAGCGAGGGTCAGGCCCGCCGAGACCGTCACGAGGATCGTGATCGCCAGCGCCGGGCCGGTCGTCTGGAACATCCCGAACTGCCCCGCGGCCATCGACCCGAGGCCGATCGCGACGGTCGCGGCACTGGCCGCGATGACCGCGCCGATCCGGCGGACCGTGGCCCCGACCGCGGCCGCCCAGCGCGTCCCGCCGACCTCCTCCCGGAAGCGCGAGATCAGGAAGATCGTGTAGTCGGTCCCCACCCCGAAAACCAGGACGACGACGAACGTCTCGAGCAGCGACGAGATCTTCCAGCCGGCCTCGCCCAGGAAGCCGAGCACGCCGCGGGACACGAGGAACGCCGCGGCGATCGTGGCCAGCGGGACGGCCGCGGCGAGGGGCGCGCGGTAGATGAACAGCAGGACGAGGATGACCAGGACGACGGTCACGACCGTCGTCCGATCGGTCGCCTGGAGGATCGCCGCAAGGTAGTCGGAGCCGATCCCGACGCTGCCCGTGACGTTGGCCGTCAGGCCCGCCGGGAGGCCGGACACCAGGTGGTCTCGGAGGAGCTGGGTGACGTCCTTGGCCTTCGGGTCGAAGGGCGTGATCGACAGCTGCACCTGCACCAGCTCGACGGCGCCGTCGGCGCTCCGCAGGCGCGACGCCGCCTCGGGCTGGGTTTCCGCGCCGACGACGCCGGTGACGAGGCTCCGGAGCTCGTCCGGCGAGGTGCTCCGCAGCCACGTCGCGAAGGCGCCGATCGCCACCCGGTCCGCGTCGCTCAGGCCCGACGATCGCGAGAAGGCGATCGTCGCGCTGCCCTCGCCGGCCTCGTTCGGGAATGCCCGGTCGAGGATGTCCCTCGCCGTCGCCGACTCCACGCCGGCCGGGAGGAACGTGGACTGGTCGGCCGATCCGACGTCCGCGAGGTTGGGCGCGAAGGCGACGCAGGCGCCGGCCGCGACGATCCACGCCGCGACGATGGCAAACCGGAGGCGGAAGACGACGTGACCGAGGCGCTGGAACATATCGTTCGAGACCCTGGCTGGCCGAGGCGCGATGGAGCGCCCGAGGTGCGACCGGCAGCTGGCGCGGCGCAGCCCTCCCTCGCGATGGACCGTACGTCGGCCGGGCCGCCGCGGTCACGGTCCGAAGGTCAGCGAAACAGCGTCGTGAGGAACCTGCCTCGCTTCGGCGTTCCCGGCGCGGGCTCGGAGCGGGCGTGCACGTCAGCGACGTCCGCCGCAACGTGGTCCGCGAGCGCGGCGAGGAGGCGATGGACGGCCCGTCGCTCCGCGTCGGTCCCGGGTGACGGAACTGCGACAGCGGGGTCGAGGCCGGCGAGCACGAGCGGGTCGAGGGCCGGCAGGACGCGCAGGATCACGCGCCGTCCGAGGTAGAGCTCGTGGTTCCCGCCGAGGACGAGCGGCACGATCGGGACGCGGTTGCGGAGCGCGATGTAGCCGATCCCGCTCCCGAGGCGGCGGATGTGGCCGAGCTCGGACGGCGGCCCGGTCTCGGGCATCAGGCAGAACACCATCCCGGCGTCGAGCACACCGCGGGCGGCTGCGAAGTGCAGCTCGGCGGTTCGCGGGTCGTGGCCGGCCGGGATCGGGATGACGCCGCCGAGCCTGCCGACGACGAAGCGACGAATCGGCGAGCGGGCCATCGTCCGGGCGTCGCCGAAGAACGCCAGCCGAGGCCGAGCCGGGAGGAGGATCCAGGGAACGAAGGGATCGATCCACGTCCGATGGGGCAGGCAGGCGGCGATCCACCGGCCAGCCGGCCGGCCGTCCGGCCGGACCGGCAGGTGCTCCACTCCCTCGAGCACGAGGTCGGCCCGCAACGCGGCCGCCGCCGCGCGCCACAGGGCTCGCAGGAGGCGATACGCGAGTCCCGGGGTCGCGCTCGGCCGGCCGTGGAGCCCCGGCGCGAGCTCGGGCTCCACCTACCGGGCCGCGCCGGCCTTCTCGCGCAGGACCTCGAGGACTCGAGGGTCGATCCAGCCGGGGGCGGCGTTGCGCTCCTCGAGGTTGGCGACGCCCATCCACTCGACGAGGGCCGCCTGCCAGTCGGCGTCCCAGCCCTCGGGCAGGGATCGCGGCCTGCCGGTATAGGGCCGCTGCGCCTCGTCGTCCGGCGCCGGCTCGGGCCGATAGGTCGGGTCGTTGGGCTGGTAGACCTTGGTCGTCCACCCGCCGGGCCCTGCGCCGAGGGCCTCGAGGTGGCCGCGGATCTCCATCGCGAGTCCCGCGTCGAGCGGCCGCAGCTCGGCTTCGGTCGGGCGATCGAGATACAGCCGCTGGAAGGTCAGGACCCGCGCCAGCTCGGTGATCGGGTCGTCGTGCTGGTCGACCCGGAGGTCGATCCAGCGGTCGTTGCCGCCGCCGTAGCCGCCATGTGCCCGAACCACCAGGAGCGCCGCCGACTCGCGACCGCGGCGGTCGCCGCCGGCCGCGCCCGCCGCCACGCCGGCCTGGTCCGCCGCGAGCAGGCACTCGACGAGCAGCTCGGGGAATGGCCTGCCACCGGCAAGGTACGTGTCGACGAGCGCGTCGACGACCGCCGCTCCGGCGAGGATGTTGCCCTGCGCCGCGAAGCCGGACCCCGTCGTGCCACCGGCCCATGCGAGGCAGCCGCGCCCGGTGAACGTCGCGCTCCCGCCGTGGGCGTCGACGATCCCGGCCTGGCGCTGCTCCCGAAGCCTGTCCGCCGCGACGAGCCGATCGAGCGCCTCTCGGGCGGATGCTCCGGCCGCCAGCGCCGCGAGCCCGTCCGGCCCGTACGTGACGTTCGCGAACGACTGGGTCGCGATCGCGCCAACGCCGGCGCTCGCCCATGGCACGACCGCGCCGACTGCGAGGAACTTCGACTGAACGGCGACACCGAGGTCGCCGGTCGCGGGATCGAGGGCCACGATCGAGAAGGTCATCGACCACCTACCTCGGATTTGGACTCGAAGAGTATCCCCCGAGCGCGGTGGCGCCGTCCCGCTCGCGCTGGCGCCCGCTCGCGCTGGCGCCCGCACGAGCGGAGGACCGGGAAGAGCGGCCTGCTAGAGTCGCGCGGTGGAGGGCCGCGTCGGCTCCGGATCGCTCGCCGATCGCGCGTCAGTCGTCGATCCCGGAGCGCAGCCGGAAGAATCGGGCGGATCGCGGGCCGACGAGCCGGTCGACGCTGCCGGCCGACGCTGGTTCGACGCCGTTCTCGCCGGCGAGATCGCGATCCTCGCGATCCTGACCCTGCTGGCCCTGCTGCCGGCCGTGCGCCTCGTCGCCAGCAACGGCTCGCTCGACGTCGTCCTCAACACCCTGACGGCCGTTGCGGCTGCGGGTGCGGCGGCCCTCGCCTGGATCCGCTTCCGGATCGATCGGGACGTCGCGGCGATCCATGAGAGCAGCGCGTTCCTCATGCTCTGCGTCACGCGGGTCCTCATCGTCGGCATCGCCGCCTTCGGGAACCCGGAAGAGCTCGGGATGTCCCTCGATCGGCCGCAGCAGTGGCCTCTGTATGCCTGGTCGCTGGCTCGCTTCGCGTCGGCCGTTCTCCTCGTCGTCGCCGCCTCGTCGTCGTTCCAGCGACGCCGCGAGACGCGGCTGCCGGCGCTCCTCGGGCTCGGACCGGTCATTGCCGTCCTCGTCCTGTTCGTCGTCCTGCACGCCATGGAGGCGTCGCTGCCGGCACTGATGGGGCCGGCCGGGCTCGCCGCCCTCCGCGGCGATCCGGCGGCGTCGGCCGGGATGGAGCCCGCCGGGCTGGCCATCCAGATCGTCGTGGGCGGGACGTACTTCATCGGCGCGCTGCTCTACCGGCGGCTGTACCGGGAGCACGGTCGGCGCTACGCGGGCTATCTCGCGCTGGCGCTCGTCGTGGCCGGCTTCAGCCAGTTCCACTGGGCGACCTTCCCGGGGATCTATCGGCCGCTGGTCACTGTCGACGACGTCCTGCGCGCCCTCTTCTCGGTCATCCTCCTGCTCGGGATCGAGGCCCAGTTCCGAGGCGACCTTCGTGCGCTCCGCGCGGCGAACTCCCGCCTGGAGGCACTGCGGCGGCGCGATGCCGAACGTGCCGCGACCGAGGCGAGCGCTCGCCTCGCTCGCGAGGTCCACGACGGGTTGAGCCAGGACCTGTGGCTCGCCAAGCTCGCCCAGGCACGGCTGGCCTCGACTCAGGGACTACCCGGCGATGTCGAGCCGCTCGTGGTCGAGCTCGGGGGGGCGATCGATCGCGCGCTGGGGGACGCACGGTCGGTCGTCGCCTCCCTGCGCTCCGCCCCGGGCGTGGTCGGGCTCGGTGACCAGCTGCAGCAGACCGCGGGCGAATTCGAGGCTCAGACCGGGATTCGAGCCGAGGTCGGCGGACTCGCCTCGCTGTCCGCGGTCTCGGACCCTGTCGCCGCCGAGATCCTCCAGATCGTTCGGGAGGCCCTCGCCAACGTTCGGAAGCATGCTGATGCGACCCTCGTCCGGGTCAGCGCCTCGACCGACGGCGACGGCGTCGAGGTCGTGGTCACCGACAACGGCCGAGGGTTCGAGCCGGCCCAGGCGGGACGCGCGACATTCGGCCTCCGTGGCATGCGCGAGCGGGCGGCCCTCGTCGGCGGGACGATCCGGATCGAGAGCCGGCCGGCCGACGGGACTCGGGTGGTGCTCCGGGCGCCGACCCAGCCGTCGGGCAGGATCGGAGCACCAGCATGACCGGCGACTCGGGGCCGCGGACGCGCGTCCTCCTGGTCGACGATCACCCGCTCGTCAGGACCGCGGTCCGGCAGGCGATATCGGCCGCCGACATCGAGGTCGTGGCCGAGGCGGGCACCGCCGGCGAGGCCATGCGACTGGCTCGTGACAGCCGCCCGGACCTCGTCCTGCTCGACATCGACCTGCCGGGCATGAGCGGTCTCGAGCTGCTCGGTGAGCTGACTCGTGAGCTCCCGGGGACGCAGGTCGTCATGCTCACCGTATCGGGCGCCCATCGCGACCTCGTCGAGGCGCTCCGACTCGGCGCGGTCGGCTACCTGACCAAGGACGTGACGCCCGACGCGCTGATCGAGGCCGTGCGGGCCGCTCGCGCGGGCGAGCTCCCGATGCCGCCTCGGCTCGCCGCATCGGCGATCGCGGAGGTGGCCCGCTCCCGTGGCTCGCCCCTGGCGGCCCGCGGGCTGGCCCGCCTCACCGACCGCGAGCTGGAGGTCCTGGGTCGGATCGCCGAGGGCGAGACGGATCGCGAGGCCGCCGCCGGCCTCGGCATCTCAACCCGAACGGTGGAGGCCCACGTGGGCAACATCCTTCGCAAGCTCGAGGTCCCGAACCGGGCCGAGGCGGCCCGGACCTACCGTGCCGAGCGGGCCCACCGCCCGACGGCCACGACGGGCTGAGCGAGGGC
>DATEZX010000205.1:0-7114 GCA_035255225.1 Candidatus Limnocylindrales bacterium | reverse complement strand
GCCGCGAACGCCTCCTCGACGAGCGAGCGGACGAGCTCGACGTCCTCGACGGTGGCGACCATCGGGGCCATGACATGCGGAGCCGTCGCGAGCCCGGCCCCGGCGCGAGCGATCGCCCGAACCTGGGTCAGGAGCAGTGCGCGGTCGGCGTAGCCAAGGCGAAGCCCGCGGACGCCGAGGAACGGGTTGTCCTCGCGCGCCAGGTGCAGGTATGGCACCGGCTTGTCGCCGCCGATGTCGAGCAGCCGGATGACGACGGGCCGCGCGCCGAAGGCGTCGAGGACGGCGCGGTAGGCCGCGACCTGCTCGTCCTCGGATGGCGCATCGGAGCGGCCGACGAACAGGAACTCGGTCCGGAACAGGCCGATGCCCTCGGCGCCCGCGTCCAGCGCGCGCTGGGCGTCCTCCGGGCGGCCGATGTTCGCGAGGAGCGGCACTCGATGGCCGTCCTTCGTCCGGCCGGGCTCCCCGGCGAGCGCCGCCGCGGCGTCGGCCGCGCGTCGATGCTCCGCGGCGGCCGCATCGAGGACGGCCCGCTCGGCGGGAGACGGCTCGAGGACGACCCGACCCGCACCGCCGTCGAGGGCCACCGTCGCCGCTCCGTCGAGGGCCGCGAGGAGGCCCTGGACCGCGACGACAGCCGGGATGCCGAGGCCCCTCGCCAGGATCGCGGCGTGCGACACCGCTGAGCCGCGCTCGAGCGCGATGCCGAGCAGCAGCCCGTCGGGGATCTCGGCCGTCACCGACGGCGGGAGGTCCTCGGCGAGCGCGATCGAGGGTCGGTCCGGGAGGGCGATCGCGCGGCCGGACACGATCCGGGCGATCCGCCCCCCGACGTCGCGGACGTCGGCCGCTCGGGCGGCAAGCAGCTCGTCGGGCAACTCCGCGAGCGTCGACGCGAGCTCGCGTGCGGCGCCCTCGACCGCGGCCGCGGTCCCGTCGGGCCCGGCGACCCCCGGGCCGCCGGTGGCGTTCAGCCGCTCCTCGGCGCCATCGAGGAGCATCGGGTCGAGGGCCATGACGGCCTGCGCCTCGAAGATCTCGGCGTCGCTCTCGCGGCCCGCCGCGCGGACCCGGGCTGCGAGCGCCGTGAGGTCGGCAGCCGCCCGATCCGCCGCTGCCCGAAGGTCGAGGATCGGCGCCTCGGCGACGTGACCCCGCTCGGGACGCCAGACCGGCCCGATGGCGACGCCCGGAGCGGCCGGGACCCCGCGAAGCTCCACGTCAGGCCTCGCCGGCGGCCGGAGCCGCCCCGTCGGCGGAGGGAGCCGCCCCGCCCGTCGCGGGCGCTGGCTCACCCGTCGAGCGCTCGGCCTCATCGGCCGGCGGCTCTCCCAACCCCGAGGTGACCAGATCGCGCAATGCCGCCGCCGCCCGGTGCTCGTCGACGCCTTCGATTCGAACCCGGATTCGGTGCCCTGGCTCCACGCCCAGACCGAGGATGCCGATGATGCTCTTGGCCGGGACCTCGCGGCTGCCGGTCGTCAGGTTCGAAACCCGGATGTCGCTCGCGAAGCCGCAGGCAGCCTTGACGAACAGGGCTGCGGGTCGGGCGTGGAGACCGGACGGATTTCGGACGTCGAGCTCGAGCTCGGTCGTCATGAGGCTGGCCCCCTCGAGCGAGTGATCAGACGCGCCGGCCCTCGCCCTGCTTCGCGAGCCTCGCTCGCTCCGCGAGCGCCGCCTTCTTGGCGCGCTTGCCGGCCTGGTACGCGGCGAGGGCCTCGGGCGAGTCCACGTCGCCGAGAGTCGGGTGGGTAGGCATGACCGCCGCCAGGCCCGGGACCTCGACGCCGAGGCGCTTGCCCAGGATCGCCAGCACGGAGCGTGCCTTCATCTCCCCGAACCCCGGCAGGGCCAGGAGTCGCGCTTCGAGGTCCCGACCGTCCCGAGCCTCCCGCCAGATGCGACTGGCGTCGCCGCCGTAGTCCTGCGCGATCGCGCCGCAGAGGCCCTGGACCTTGCTCGCCATCGAGCCCGGGAAGCGATGGAGCGCCGGTCGCTCGCGAAAGACGCGGTCCAGCTCGGCCGGCTCCATCGCCGCGATCCGGCTCGGGTCGAGGTGGCCGATCCGGCGTCGGAGCTCCCACGGGCCCGAGAAGGCCTTCTGGACCGTGACCTGCTGGTCGAGGGCGAAGCCGATGAGCAGCGCCAGCGGGTCGGTGGCGATCAGGCGATCGGCCTCGTCGTTGCCGGTGAACGGCAGGCTCGTGGCCGGCCTCGCGATGGTCGGTGCCATGGCCGGATGGTACGGCCGATCGGTCGACGCAACGTGGCTGTCATGCCCGGGGTTGCCCGCCGGCGGTACCATTCGGGCAACGGAGGTTGTCCTCGGCATGACGGGTCAGCGCCGCTCCCCGGCTTCTGGATCCGGACGCAGGGATGGGACCTACCCGGTCCCGGACCTCGCCAAGACCGCGGACCTGTCCCGCGGCACGAGCAACCTCGTCACCGTGCCCCGTGCGGGCAATGTCTCAACTGATACACGGGCGGGCATCCTCGGGTGATCCGGGGGGCGGCCAGGTCAAGGGCGGCGCGAGTCGCGCCGTGCCAGCCTACGGCTGATCCGGGTCACCAGTCGGACCGGGAATGCAACGGACCCGCGCTCGAGTCGGGCGCGGGTCCTCGTCTGCCTATTCGAGGACGATCTTCACGCCGTCCCCGTCCGGGTCCTCGACCTCGAGCAAGGGCCCGGTCCGGCCCGTCGAGATCGCCTGCCGCAGCTCGCTGACCTGGTCGGCCGAGAGGCCGGGCACCTTGCCCAGGGCGAAGTGGCCGAGCGACGTCGGGATGCGGAGGTCGACAACACGCCGGCCGCCCTCCATGACCATGATCCGGGCCCACTTCGCGCCACCGGCCTCGGAACCGCTCGGGGCCGTGGCGATCACCTGCGGCGCGCCGCTGCCGTCGTCGGCGGAGACGCCGCCGGCCACTCGAGGACCACGCGTCGACGATCCCTCGCGGGACGACGATCCCTCGCGGACCCCGAGCGCGTCCAGGATCGGGGCGGCGTCCTCGGCCGAGAGCTTGCCCTCGGCGACCAGCTGCAGGACGCGCTCCATCGCATCGCTCACGTCACGCCTCCTCGAGCGCCGCGAGCTGTGTCATCGCGGCCGCCACGTCGATCTCGCCCTGTTCGAGGGCCCGCAGGACCTTGAGCCGCGCGGCCTCGACCTCGGGGCCGGGCTGTGGCTCCGCCGCGTCGGACGCGAACGCCGGCATGGGCGGCGCCGGCGCCGTCGGCGAGGCGGGCCGGCCGGGTGCGGCGGTCGGCATCGGCACGCCCGACTCGCGCGGCTCCACGACCGTGAGATCGCCCGACACGGACTTGAAGGTCAGGGTCGTGGTCGCCTTGCCGACGACCATCAGCCGGCGCCCCGGCCCGGTTTCCATCTTCGCGGCGAGGGCGCTCGAAAGATCGCCGGTCACGGTCTGGGCCTCGACCTGAATGCCGCCTCGCGCGACGAGTGTCGCGTCGCCGCTGATCGAGCGGATCGCGAACGGGCCCTTGCCCGTGAAGTCGGCGTCGACCCGGACGTCGCCGGACGTCGTCGTCATCTCGAGGCGCGTCAGGCGCGGCGCCCGGAGCGAGACGTCGCCCGAGATCGTCTTGCCGCTGATCTCGATCGGGTTGACGGCCTCGATCCGCACGTCGGCCGAGACGGCCTCGAACTCGAGGTTGCCGCCGACGTCGGTCAGGATGAGGTCACCCGACGCGGTCCGGAAGCGGCCTGGGCCGGCGATGCCGGCCACCGAGACGTCCGTGCTCGCGGCGTCGACCGCGAGTCGCGTGCGGCGCGGCAGCTCCACGTCGAGCTCGGCCGAGTGGCTGCCGAGCGTGAGGCTGCCGTTCTGGTACGAGAGCCCCCAGCGGTTCTTGGCCACGAGCTCCAGGGCGTCGTCCGTCTTGCGGATGTCGAAGCGCTCGGCGAGGGACTTCCCTTCGAGGTCCCGCACTCGCGCGACGTCGCCGTCGACGGCCCGCACGGACACCTCGCCGGCGGGCAGTCGCAGCGCGAATCGACCGCCCTGGCCGATCCGGTGCTCGACCTCGGCGGCACTCGCGATCGTGCCGGTCATGACTTGCTCCTTCCGAGGTTGCGGATGGCGGTCGCGGCCTCCTCGGCGCCGATCTCCCGCCGGGCGAGCCGCTCGAGGATGCCCTGGCGCGCGGCGGCGAGCTCGGGCTGCGTCGCCCCGGAGCCGGTCGGAGCGGCCGACTCGGCGTCGCCACCCTCGTCGCCATCGCCCCGGGGCCCGAAGCCCAGCGCCCGGACGAGAGCCTCGACGCGCGACCGGACCGTCGGATAGGACAGGCTGAGCTCACGCTCCATGTCCCGCAGGTTGCCGCGGGACCGCAGAAAGCTCTCGAGCACCGCCATCTGCTCGCGGCTCAGACGGCCGAAGCGGCCGACGTTGAAGTCGCCTTCGAGGGTGGTGCCGCAGGCGCGGCAATGGAGGCGCGTGACGGCCAGCTCGCCCGAGCAGACCGGGCAGGTGGCGATGACGTCGTGTGGCATGTTCGGTCGTCGTGATCCTCGTGCGTGTGACGAGGTTATGGCACAACGACTTTCACTTTGTCAAGTGGCGGTTACGAAAAGCGCAAACGCGGAGACCTCCGAGGGCGCGGGTCAGGCGGGCTGGGCCTTGTGAGCCGCCATCGGAACGGGCAGCCCGCCGGCGCGCTCGTTGAGCGGCTCGAAGGTCGCGCCCGGGAAGAAGAAGCCGAGCATAAGGTTCGACGACACGCGTTCGACGGCGTATCGGTTGACGTGCGCCCATGGTCGCTCGGCGACTCCCGCGTAGGGCCTGCCGGGCAGCGTGATCGAGACGTCGCGGACCGTCACGTAGGCGCCGGTCGGCCGGGCCAGGGCGCGCGCGGGGTCGAAGCCCGGCGCGGTCGGCAGGCGAGCCTCGAGGTGGTACGGGCCGACGTCGAGCTCGATCGGGTACCACGATCCGTGGATCGTCGGGCTTGGCCCGGCGAGGATCACGACGAGGATCTCGTCGGCCGGGACGGTGATCGCGCCACGTCGCTCGGGTGGCGCCCCGTCGAGCGGGTACCAGCGGCTGGCATCGACGATCAGTGGCTGCGGCGCGCCTCGCGTGTCGCTGCCGACCGTCGCTCGGGCGGTGGAGCCACTCACCACCCCGGTCGGCGTGAAGATCTCGACCTGCGGCA
Source organism: Candidatus Limnocylindrales bacterium (assembly GCA_035255225.1). GTDB lineage: Bacteria > Chloroflexota > Limnocylindria > Limnocylindrales > CSP1-4 > UBA5189. Next base: position 1,932 of record DATEZX010000205.1, on the reverse strand, counting down.
TCGTTCCCCCCGGCGTCGCGGCTTGACACGGCAGCATGGGCGCGAGTCGCGTGACCGGGAAGACCCGACGGTACCGACGCACCGAGTCGGAGGTACCTCGACCGGAAACGGCGGTTCTCCGACGCACCGCCTGGCCCGAACGTCACGGCCCGGCGGCCGAACGCCGTACCGTGCGACGATTCCGACCGTGACTCGTCCCACCGCCGCGGAGCTCCTCCGATCCGTCGGCCTCCTCGCCGACGGACCGGTCCGGTGGGGCCAGCCCGTGCCGGCTCGGGGTCCTGGCCTGTATCTCGTGGAGCTCCCTGCTCCCCTGCCGACCGCGCCGCTCGACCTGGCGCTGGTTGGGAAGTGGCTCGAGCGCGTGCCCGGCCTCCGCCTCGACGGGGCGCGGCCGTCGAGCCGGGCGTTGCTCGCCCGCCTCGCGTCGCTGTGGCTCCCGGATGCGACGGTGCTCTACGCCGGCGCGACGGCCACGTCGATCGGAGGCCGGACGTCCGCCCTCGTTCATCACGTCCTCGGCGATCCGCGGCCGCATGCCGACGGGCAGTGGCTTCATGCGCTCCGCGACCTCGGCTCCGCCCGGTTGTGGTGGGCCGCGACCGATGCCCAGGAGGAGTACCTGGACGCGCTCCTCGACGCCTTCGCCGTCGCGGCGCCGTCGCCGGTGACCCTCCCAAGCGGCGCGGAGCGTCCAGCGGCTGCGCTGCTCCTGCCCTGGGCGACGACCCGCCGACCGACCGGCGAGCGCCAGGCTCACGGCCTGACGGGCTCCGTCCTGCCACTCCCCGACCAGCCCGTGGCACCCCCGACGCGCGTGGTCGAGGTCCCGCCCGGCGATGCCGACGGGGCCCGGGTCGAGGAGCGCGGGACCGGCACGACGCGGCGAGCTCCGCGGCCACGTTCGGACGCCGAGCCGCAAGTGCCCCCGGCGAGACACGCCCGCTCCACCAACACCGCGCCCGTGCCGCGGACCGCGGGGACGCCGCGACCGCTGCCGCCGCCCCGTCCCCGCGCCGTTCGGCGGGCCGCCGCGCCTCGCGTGGGCGCCCCGCCTGCGCCCGTCGAGCTCTCGCCGGAGGCCCACGCGCGGCTCGCGGCCGAACACGACGAGCTGACCCGCGCCCGTCGCCCGGAGGTCGTCGCGCGGATCAAGGCGGCCCGGGAGCTGGGCGACCTCCGTGAGAACGCCGAGTACCACGCGGCACGCGAGGAGCAGTCGTTCCTCGAGGGCCGGATCCAGCTCCTCGAACAACGGCTCCGGAACGCGGTCATCGTGACCGGCGAGGCGTCCGTCGGCGCGCGCGTGGGGTCGCGGGTCACGATCGAAGCCGCGGGCGAGACGCTGACCTATACCCTCGTCGGGAGCGCCGAGGCCGACGCCGCGGCGGGGCGGATCAGCACGGCGTCACCGGTCGGGGCGGCGCTCCTCGGCTCGACCGCCGGAGCCGAAGTCTCGGTCCGGACGCCGCGGGGCGAGGTCCACTACCGGGTCGTGGCGGTCGAGTAGGGTCGGGTCGGTCGAGCCAGACCGCGCGAGGACCACCGGCGAGGACGTTGCGGCTCGGCGTCAGGGCGACCCGCTCGGCGTCACGACGTCGGGCGGCGGTTCACGACGCCGGCGACGATGACGATCAGCCCGATCGCGATGAGCCCGAGGGACAGGAGCGACTCCCAGCCGCGGCCCTGAAGGCCGTTGAGGTGGATGACGGCCTCGAAGAACAGGCCGAACGCGAGGAACAGCCCGAGCCCCACGCCGAGGATCGGCAGGCCCAGCCGAACGAAGTCGCGCTGGCCGGTGGCCAGCCCGTAGACGGCCATCGCGAGGCCGACTCCGCCGGGCGCGACGAGCGCCCAGGCGTAGGCCCACGTCGCCCACAGGCCGGTCGCGGCCTGGACCGACAGTACCAGCCCGACCATCGACACGATCCC
>DATEZX010000204.1:0-5140 GCA_035255225.1 Candidatus Limnocylindrales bacterium | reverse complement strand
GCCGTTCCGCCACCTCGGCACTGGCCCTCAGCCGCCCGTCGGCGAGTCGGCGAGTCGCCATGTTAGCACGTCCCAGAACCGGTCCCCGGGGCCTCCGACGGGCCGCGGAGCCGGTCCCTGGAGGGTCCCGCGGAGCACGACGACCTCCTCGCGGAAGACCAGCGGCAGAACGTACAGCTGGCTCGAGAGGCGCTGCTGCAGGGCCGCATACGCGGCCAGGCGCTGCTCGGTCGAGCCGGGGGCGCGGGCGGCCACGAGAAGGTTGTCCAGGCTCGGGTCCTGGACGCCCGACAGGTTCGCGCCGCCGGTCCGCGTCTGGCTCGAGGCGAGCAGCGGGTACAGGTCCGGGTCGAGCCCGATGACGAGGGGCACCACCGCGGCCTGGAAGTCGCCCGACTCGAGGTGCTTCGGGAGCAGGTCCGCGGCCGGCACGGATTGGTGCGTCACCGCGAGCCCGATCGCCCGCCATGCGACGGCGACCTGCTCGGCGACGGTGAAGGCGATGGGATTCGACGTCGCGTCGGCGCTCATGACCGTCACCACCAGCGGCGCCTTCGCGCCCTTGGGCGTCCAGCTCGTGGCCCCCACCTTCCAGCCCGCGGCCGCGAGATCGGCCCGGGCGGCGGCAGGGTCGTACGGCAGGACCGGGCTCGACGTCGCACTGAACTCGGGAGCCCATGTCGGGATGAGCGAGCTGGCGACCGACCCGAAGCCGTAGAGGGGCTGGGCCACGAGGGCATCGCGATCGACCGCCTCGAGGAGGGCCTTGCGGACCCTCGTGTCCGCGAACGTCGTCTGCCCCGCCCGGAGGTTGAGGACGACCACGAGCGTGGTCGAGCTCGGATAGTGGACGAGCCGCGCGCCGGGGGTCGCGCCGAGGGCGGCGGCCGAGGCCGGCGAGAGCATCGACGCCCCGTCGAGCTCGCCGGCGTCCCACGCCGCGGTCAGGGTCGCCTCGTCGTCGAAGAACCGGAACTCGATGCCGTTGAGGTACGGCCGTGGGAACGCGCCGGAGGACCGCGCGGTCGCTGCCGGCGACGCGCCGACGGCGCCGGGCGCGGGGCTCGGATCGGCCGCCTCGAGGATCGCGCCACGGTCATCGATGGTCGCGAGCCGGAACGGCCCGGAACCAACTGGGGCATGGCCGAACGGGCTCGTCGCCAGGTCCGCCGGCGGCGTCTGGCTGAGCAGGTGCGCCGGGGCGATCGCCTGGGTCGCCGCCTGGAGGAAGCCGCCGAGCGGCGTTGCCAGGGTCAGGGTCACGGTCAGGGCATCCTGGGCGACCGCTCGCACCTCGCTCCACGACGCGGCGCTCGGACCGCTGTACGCGGGGTCGCTCAGGGCATCGATCGTGAACACGACGTCGCCCGAGGTGAGCGGCGCGCCATCCTGCCATTGCATCCCCGGCCGAAGGTGGAACGTCCAGCGCGAGCCACTCGGGTCGACCTCCCAGCTCGAGGCGAGGTCGCCCACGACCGTGTCGTCCGGACCGAGGCGGACGAGGCCACGGAAGACGAGCGCGGTGATGTCGCGGTCCACGCTCGAGCGAGCCCCGAACGGGCTGATGTTCGTGGCGTGGCCGAGGACGCCCTCGACGTACCGCCGCTCGGCCGCCAGCGAGGGCCGCGGGCTGAAGGTGGCGCCCGCGGGGACGAATGACGGCGCGATGGCGAGGCCGGACATGACGACGAACGCCACGGCGAGGGCCGCGATGAGCGTGCGGTCGCGAAGGGTCACGTGGTCACATCAGATGGCGGATCTTGTGAATCTGGCGCCGCGGCGGAGCCGGCCGGGTCAGGCGGACGGCACCAGGACGTACGAGGCCAGCGAGAACAGCGAGAAGAGCGCGATCAGGATGATCGTGAACTGCCACAGCCGGCGCTCGATGCCGCGGCGGCTGCGATAGACGGCTGAGTCGCCGCCGAATGTGCCGCCGAGCCCGGACCCCCGAGCCTGGAGGAGGATCGCGAGGCTGAGCGCCACGGACACGATGAGCTGGCCGGCGGCCAGGGCGGGATTCACGGGTTGGAGGCCTCCTGCGGTGCGGCGACGGATGGTAGCACGGGCCCTCAGTCGAGCAGCGAGCGGCCGCTGACCCCGGGCCACCGCGGCTGGCCCGCCAGCTCGAGGATCGTCGGCGCGACGTCGGCCAGGATCCCGTCGTGGAGCCGGCGGCCGTCGAACGCGCGGCCCACCCCGACGATCGGGACCGGATTCAGCGAGTGGGCCGTAACGGGCTGCCCGGCGTCGTTGCGCAGCTCGTCGGCGTTGCCGTGGTCGGCCGTGACAAGGAGGGCCGCGCCGGGCCCCCGCGGTTCGGCGGCCGAGACCCGCTCGATCGCCTCGACGATCCGGCCGAGGCAGCCGTCGATGACCTCGAGCGCCTCGATGGTCGCCGGCCAGACGCCGGTGTGGCCGACCATGTCGGGATTCGCGAAGTTGGCGACGATGAAGTCATAGCGCCCGGACTCGATCGCGGCCACGAGGGCCTCCATCACCCCACGAGCGCTCATCTCGGGCTGGAGATCGTAGGTCGCGACCCGTGAGCTCGGGACCAGCAGCCGGTCCTCGCCCTCGAACGGCGCCTCTCGGCCGCCGTTGAAGAAGTACGTCACATGGGCGTACTTCTCCGTCTCGGCGACGTGGAACTGCCGCCAGCCGACCTCGCTGAACGCCTGGGCAAGCGAGCGCGACTCCTCGGGCGGGAAGGCCACCCGTACCGGCAGGCCGGCCTCGTACTCGGTCATCGTCACGACCAGCAGATCGCGCGGCGCGACCCGGCCCGCCGGCGACGTCCGGTCGAAGTCGTGGAAGTCCGCCTCGGACAGGGCGTGGATCAGCTGGCGGGCCCGATCCGCCCGGAAGTTCAGGTGGACGATCGCCTCCTGGTCCGCCAGCCCGCCGTCGACCGAGTCGACGACCGTGGGACGGACGAACTCGTCGTTCTCACCCCTGGCGTAGGCGGCCTCGATCGCGGCGGTGGCGGATCCGGCGTGCTCCCCCACCCCGTGCACGATCGCGTCGTATCCGGCCTTCGTTCGATCCCAGCGCTTGTCACGGTCCATCGCGAAGTACCGCCCCCCGACCGACGCGACTTTCGCGTCGGGGTGGGCCGTCGCGAGCCGCCCTTCGAGGTCGCGCATGAACCCGAGGGCCGAGCGCGGCGGCGTGTCGCGGCCATCCAGGAGGGCGTGGACGCGGAGGTGCGGGACCTTCCGATGGGCCGCCAGCTCGGCCAGGGCGACGAGGTGGCGATCATGGGCATGGACGCCACCCGGCCCGATCAAACCAACCACGTTGAACCGACCCGTCGTCTCGAGGGCCCGGTCGCAGGCGGCCAGGAACGCCGGCCGTTCGAGGAACGAGCCGTCGACGATGGCGGCGTCGATCCGCGGCAGGTCCTGGAGCACCGGGCGGCCCGCGCCGAGGTTGAGATGGCCGACCTCCGAGTTGCCCATCTGGCCCGCTGGCAGGCCGACCGCGTCCTCGGACGCCCGGAGGGCCGCATGCGGCCAGCGGGCGAGCAGGCCGCGCCAGGTCGGCATCCGTGCCGCGGCGATCGCGTCGGCCGCCGGATTGCGCCCGATCCCGAAGCCATCGAGGACGACGAGGACGATCGGTCGGGGACGCGGCGCCTCCGTCACGTCGCCGGGCCGGACGTCGTGTCGGCGCCTCGGGCCGCGTCGGCCGAGGTGGCGCCGGCCCCGGTCGCACTGGCGGGCCCGCCCGCCGCGGCGGCGGCGCGGGCTGCGGCGGTCAGCCCGGCGCGGGCGACGATCCCGGCCATCTCGTCGGCCTTGAGCGACGCGCCCCCGACGAGCGCCCCGTCAATCGCGGCCTCGGCGAGGAACTCGTCGATCGCCGCGGCGGTGACGCTCCCGCCGTAGAGGATCGGTACGCGGCCACCACCGTTCGGGAACCCGAGCGCCGCGAGGGTGGCGCGGATCGCGTCGGCCATCTCGGCGGCGTCGCTGCCGCGTGCCGTCCGGCCCGTGCCGATCGCCCAGACGGGCTCGTAGGCGATGGTCAGCCACGGCCGGCTGGACGCTCCGTCGATGCCGAAACGCCCGGGATCGGCGTCGCCGAGGCAGCCTCGAACCTGCCGGTCCACGACCTCGAGCGCCCGGCCGGCCTCCCGCTCCCCGAGCTGCTCGCCGACGCACAGGATCGTTCGCAGGTCGTGCGCCCGAGCGGCCAGGACCTTGCGGCCGATGAGCTCGTCGGTCTCGCCCGCGTCACGACGGCGCTCCGAGTGCCCGGCGATGACCCAGCGGGCCAGGCCGGCGAGCATCGGGGCCGAGGTCCAGCCGGTGAACGCGCCGGCCGGCTCGTGGTGCACGTCCTGGGCACCGACCTCGACGCCCAGCCCGTCGGGCGCTCGCACCGCCTCGTCGGCGAGGGCCTCGCCGACGGCGGCCAGGCAGACGAACGGCGGGCAGAAGACCCGGATGACGCCCGGCACGCGGGTCCGGGCGCCGATCGTGCGGGCCAGCTCACCGGCGTCGGTGGGCGTGGTGTGCATCTTCCAGTTGCCGGCGATGACGACCGGGCGCGGGGCGGTGGGGCGAGACTCCGGGGCCATCCCGGGAATCATGCCAGAGGGCTCGCGACCCCCTGCGGCGAGGCGCCGCGACGGGCGCCTGGCCCGCCGCGCCGAGTCCAGCAGCTGCCGGCCCGGCCCCGCCCGCCGCGGCGTCGACGCGGGCCGTCGTCGTGGAGCACGAGCCGCTCGAGGCGCTCGAGCGATCGCTGCACGGCCGAGCGGTGGAGGCCGAGGCGGTCCGCGAGCTCGGTGATCGTCGCCTCGGGAGTCTCCTGCCGGGCGGCCGCGACGAGTCGCACGACGTAGGGCTGCTCGGCCAGGCGGCCGTCCGCGGCCAGCTCGTGAATCGCCGCGATCTGACGGCCGGCGGCGGTCACCGATCGGGCGACGTTGGCCGACTCGGCATTGAGGACGCGGTTCAGCTCGCCGCGGAGCGTCCGCGCGACCTGCCGCGCCTCGAGCTCCAGGAGGCCCGGGCCGGCGCCGATCCGCCCGAGGAAGCTCGTGACCGTCTCCGCGCTCTTCCACGTCACGACGCCGCGGCCGCGGCGTAGCCGCCACGAGGCCGGCAGCTCCATCTCGCCCAGGCGCGCGGCG
>DATEZX010000203.1:0-3506 GCA_035255225.1 Candidatus Limnocylindrales bacterium | reverse complement strand
CGTGTGCGTCCTGACCGGCTCGGGCCTGAAGGATCCGCACAGCGCCGAGAGCTCGGTCGGGCACCAGATCGTCGAGGCGACGGCCGACGAGGCGTCCGTCAGGCGGGCGCTCGGCTGGTGAACGCCACGACTGCGGACGCCGCGGCGCTCGCGCCGCTCGTCAGGACCCGGGCAACTGTCGAGGTTCCGGCCACGATCGCCAACCTCGGGGCCGGGTTCGACTGCCTGGGGCTGGCGGTCGACCTCCGGCTCCGCATCTCGCTCGAGGCGCGGTCGCGCGTCGACGGCGCGCCGCCAGTCGAGCTCGTTGCCGAGGGCGAGGACGCCGGCGAGCTGGTCGGCGACCCCGCGAACCGGACCGTCCTGGCCCTCATGGCCGCCCTCGACGAGCTCGGCGTCCACGGGCTCAAGAACGTCGCCTGGCGGCTGGAGGTCCGGAACGAGATCCCGCTGGAGCGCGGCCTGGGCTCGAGCGCCGCCGCGGCCGTGGCCGGCCTGTGCCTGGCCGAGGCGATCACCGGTCGCGACCTGCCGCGCGAGACCCTGCTGCGACTCGCGACCGCGGTCGAGGGCCATCCAGACAACGTCGGCCCGGCGCTGCTGGGCGGGCTCGTCGCCAGCGTCGAGCTCGAGTCCGGGGTCAAGGCCGTCCGTGTCGACCCGCCGGCGGGCCTGGGGATCGTGGCCTGGATCCCCGACCGGCGGCTGGTGACCGCCGAGATGCGCCGCGTGCTGCCGCCGACCGTCCCGCGGGCGGACGCGATCGCGAATCTCGCCCGTGTGGCCGTCGCCGTGGCAGGCCTCGCGACCGATCAGCCGGGGGCGATCGGTCTGCTCGCCGGTGATCGCCTCCACGAGCCCTACCGGGCGAGGGTCTACCCGGAGCTGCCGGTCCTCGTCGAGGCGGCGCGCGACGCGGGGGCGATCGGAGCCTGCCTCGCCGGGTCAGGCTCGACGATCGTGGCATTCGTCGACGACGCCGCGGACCCATCGAGCCATGAGCGGGTGGGGGCGGCGATGCGGACGGCCGCGGAGCAGGCGGGCCTGGCGGGACGACTTGTCCGGCTCGCACCACGCGCCGACGGCGCACGACTCGTGGCCTGACGATGGCCTCGCCGACGGCCCCGTTCCGGGTCGCGCTGCTGGGCGTGGGCACCGTCGGGCGCGCGACGGCTGACTCGCTGGTTCGGGACGCCGGACGCCTGGCCGAGGCGGCAGGTCGACCGATCGAGCTGGCGGTGATCGCCGCCAGGACCCCCGCGCGCCTCCAGGGCCTCGCCCTGCCGGCAGGAACCCAGGTCCTGGCCGACCCGCACGCCGCGGTCGAGGTCCCGGGGCTGGACGCGGTCGTGGAGCTGATGGGCGGCGACAGCCCGGCCGGTGAGATCGTCGAGGCGGCGCTGCGGGCGGGCCGCTCGGTCGTCACCGCGAACAAGCACCTTCTCGCGGCGCGCGGCCAGGCGCTCGAGACCACGGCCCGGCAAGCCGGTGCGCGGCTGCGGTTCGAGGCCGCGGTCGGAGGCGGGACGCCCGTGCTCCGAGTCTGCGCCTCGGACCTGGCGGCAGTCCGGATCGAGTGTGTCCGCGGGGTCATCAACGGCACCACGAACTGGATCCTCGACGCGATGGAGCGCGACCACCTCGGCGCCGGCGCCGCCCTGGCGGCCGCCCAGGTGGCCGGCTACGCCGAGACCGATCCGTCCTTCGACGTCGACGGGATCGACGCCGCCGACAAGCTCGTGATCCTCGTTCGCCTCGCATTCGGGACCTGGATCTCGCCGGCGGCAGTGGCCAGGATCGCGGTCGATGGACCCGGGGCAGGCCGACCCGGGATCCGCGGCGTCGAAGCGACGGACGTCGCGGCGGCGGAAGCCCGTGGCCACCGGATCCGGGTGATCGCCGAGGCGCGCCGAACGGCAGCGGGCATCGTCGCGAGCGTCGTGCCCCGAGAGATCGACCCGGACGACCCGCTGGCGAGGGCCCACGGGATCGGTAACGTCGTGGTCTTCGAGGGCGAGCCCGCCGGCACCGTCATGGTCGCCGGGCCCGGCGCCGGCGGGCCGGCGACGGCGGCGGCCGTCCTTGCCGATGTCGCGGCGCTCGCACGCGGCGAGGGCTCGACCTGGGCCGGCAGCGCAGCGGCGGCTGTAGGCCTGCTCGCAACCGAGGCCGCCCGATGATCCTCGTCTCGAAGTTCGGGGGATCGAGCCTCGCGAGCCCAGAGCACATCGCCGCCGTCGCCGAGCGGATCGCTCGCGAAGCGGTCGACGGCGCCGGGCGGGTCGTGGTCGTGTCGGCCATGGGCGACACGACCGACGAGCTCATTGCCCTGGCCCGCGCCGTGACGCGCCGGCCCGACCCGCGGGAGCTCGACCTGCTGCTCGCCACCGGCGAGCACATCAGCGCGGCCCTCCTGGTCATGGCCCTCGAGGAGCGCGGCCGCGAGGCGAGCGCCCTGACCGGCAGCCAGGCCGGCATCCGTACCGACGGCCTGCACGGCCGAGCCCGGATCACCGAGGTGGACCCCGGGCGCATCCGGCGAGAGCTCGCCGCCGGCCGGATCGTCGTGGTCGCCGGGTTCCAGGGCACGGCCGGCGAGGAGATCGTGACGCTCGGGCGCGGTGGCTCGGACACGAGCGCCGTCGCGCTGGCGATGGCCCTCGGCGCCCGGCGATGCGAGATCTTCACCGACGTCGATGGTGTCTACACCGCCGACCCGAGGCTCGTGCCGGAGGCCCGGCGCCTCCCCGAGATCGGCTACGAAGAGATGCTCGAGCTGGCCCACCAGGGCGCCCGGGTCCTGCAGGTCCGCTCGGTCGAGCTCGGCTGGCTGGGTGGCATCGAGATCGTGGTTCGGCACGCCGCGGGCACGGGTCCGGGGACGGTCATCAGGAGGATCGAGATGGAGGCTCGCCAGAAGGTCCGTGGCATCGCGACGGAGGACGGCATCGCCAAGCTGACGCTGCTCGACCTTCCGGATCGGCCGGGCGTGGCAGCGGCGGTCTTCGAGCCACTGGCCGAGGCCGGCGTCGCGGTCGACGGGGTCATCCAGAACATCGGTCGTGACGGGCGGGCCGACCTGTCGTTCATCGTCCCGGAGGCGGACCTCGAGCGTGCCCAGGAGCTGGTCCGGGACCACCTCGACGAGATCGGCGCCCGCGAGCTGACCGTCTTGGCCGGCCTGGCCAAGGTCAGCATCGTCGGGACCGGGATCGCCAATGCCCCGACGTATCCGGCCCGGATGTTCGCGGCCCTCGGGCAGGCCGGCATCAACATCGACATGATCTCCACCTCTGAGATTCGGATCACGTGCGTCATCGCCAGCCGCCAGCTGGAGGCGGCCGCGCGCTCGCTCCACCGGGCGTTTGAGCTCGAGGTCCCGTGATGGCGACGGAGGTCCGGGCAGTGCGAGCCGGGCGACGCCGCGTCGCGAATCCGGTCATCGCGGTCGTCGGGGCGACCGGCCTCGTCGGGCAGACGATGCTCGAGGTCCTCGCCGAGCGGCG
>DATEZX010000202.1:0-10362 GCA_035255225.1 Candidatus Limnocylindrales bacterium | reverse complement strand
CGGCCCGTCGGTAGCGAGGCCGCCGGCGGCGGAGCGACCAGCGCCATGGGCCGTCCGATGGCTGCCGCGGACGCTCGGCGTCGAGCGCCGGCGCGAACGGTGGCCCCTCAGAGGTAGATCGGCTCGTCCTCCCGGGCCACTCGGTCCCGCTCGGCGGGCTCGGGGTGGGCGAGCGACCGGAGCCCCTCCATCGTCCCGAGCCACGAGCTCGCGGCGACGGCCCAGTAGCGGGCCATCGCCTCGAGGCGCGGGGCATAGGCGAGTCGCGCCGCCTCGAACCGGCCCCAGGCCTCGGCGCGGGACGCGAGCCGGTAGCCCGCCCGCTCCAGGCGGTCGCAGACGATGTCGAAGTCGTCACGCGTCAGCCAGTCCGCCCCGCCCTCGCGGAAGCCGAGGTTGCTGAGGTCCTCGACGAGATGCGAGCCGGCGCGGCGGCACAGCTCGGCGTCGCCGCGGGGCAGGCCCTCGATCGTCGTCACCACCAGGCTCGCCGCGTCGAGGATCGTGCCCAGGGCGCTGATCCACGACAGGTTGTCGTGGCTGGACCGGAAGTAGCCGAGGATCGGGTAGGCGACGTGCGAGTCGAGGACCTCGGCCGACCACGCCTCCCACTCGCGGAACAGGGGATTGAGCCGGTCGCGAACGTCGAGTGCCGCGTACGTCTCGAGCAGCCCGACCGCGGACGGCGGCGCGCCCGACGCGGCCTGGAGGGTCACGACGGCGATCTCACGGCGCTGGTAGGAGCCGTACAGCGAGAACAGGAACGTCACGACCAGGGCAACCGCGCCCAGGCCACCGGCCGCGGCGAGGATGACCAGCACCCGCGAGGCTGTGCCCTGGGCGACGACGTCGCCATAGCCGATCGTCAGCAGCGAGCTGGCGGCGAAGTAGACCGCCGTCCCGAGGTTGTCGGGGACGGGCGACAGCTCGTCGCGCAGGGCGAACAGCATCAGCCCGAAGCCCAGGATGAGCGTCGCCAGCCAGACGCCGAGGAGCAGGATCGCTGATCCCGGCCCGAACAGCCCGAAGATCGCGTCGCGCCACCGGCCACCGAGCCGTCGGCCCGCGCGCTTGACCGCCCACCACGACCCGCGGATGACGTAGCGCGCGATCCGGAACTGGCCCGGCGACGGGCGCGGCACGACGACCGTCTGGAACAGGTCCCAGGCGACGAGCCCGACGAGCACGGCCCCAACGCCGAACGCCATGGCATCCATGGCGGCCGATCATCGCAGGTCCACCCGAACGGATGGTGCCGAAAGGCCGACGGGCCCGCGCCGCCGTGCCATCCGGCCCGTCCGCGCGGTGGCGGTCCCGGCCATGCTCCCCCGAACTAGGAGCGCCCATGACCGTCATCCAGCAGCCGGACAGCATCGAGCACGCCGACGATGTCGCCACGCTGCGCGTCCATCGGGCGGGGCCGCTCGACGTGCGTCGCCTCTGCCCCCTCCTCGGTAATGGTGCCTGGCTCGGCCAGGCCGTTGACGTCGCGGGTCTGCCGCCGGACACGACCCGCTACCTGACCGACCTGGTCCTGCCGCTCCCGCCCGACGGCCGCCTGCTGTCGCTCCACAAGGCCGCGTTCGTGGATCTCGGCCCGATCGTCGGTCGGTCGGACGGCGGCTGCGACGTCGAGATCGCCTGGCGGTCGGCCTCACTGGCGCCGCTGTTCCCGGTCTTCGCCGGGCACCTCAGCGCCCGCCCGACGGGCCTGACGATCGAGGGCCACTACGCGCCGCCCGGCGGCGTCGTCGGACGGACGGCCGACCGGATGCTCCTCCACACGGCGGCTCGCGGCACGGCGCGCTGGTTCCTGGGCCATCTCGCCACCACGCTCCGGGAGCCGGTGCGGAGCTCTTGACGACCATCTGACGACCGCGCGAACGCCCATCCGGCGGTCGGTTGCGCGAGCCCGTGCCGAGGCGGTCCGAGCACGAGCCCGGCCGCGACCGTTAGGCTGACGACGATGGCCCCCACCGGACGACCGCTGCGCGTCGGGATCCAGCTGCCGGAGGTCGAGCGCGTCGTGCGCTGGCCCGAGTACGTGGCGATGGCTCGCGCCGCGGAGGCGGTCGGCTTCGACACCCTGTGGCTCGGCGATCACCTCCTGTACCGCTGGCCGGGGCGCGAATCCCGCGGTCCGTGGGAGGTCTGGACGATGCTCGCGGCCCTCGCCGCGTCGACCTCCCGGATCCGGCTCGGGCCGCTCGTGGCGGCGACCGCGTTCCACGCCCCGGCGATGCTGGCGAAGCTCGCCGCCACGGTCGACGAGGTCAGCGGCGGCCGCCTCGTCCTGGGCCTCGGGGCCGGTTGGAACGAGATCGAGTTCGCCGCATTCGGCTACCCGTTCGACCACCGGATCGATCGCTTCGAGGAGGCCTTCACGATCATCCGGACGCTGCTCCGGGAGGGCGCGATCGACTTCGAGGGGCGGTACTACCAGGCCCGCGACTGCGAGCTCCTGCCACGCCCGACCCGGGCCGGCGGCCCGCCGATCCTCATCGGCAGCAGCGGGCCGCGGATGCTCCGGATCACGATGCCCCACGCCGACGCCTGGAACGTCTGGTTCGCCGACATCGGCAACTCGCCGGCGGGCCTGCCGGCGCTCCTCGAGCGCGTCGACGAGGCCTGCCGCGAGGTCGGACGCGATCCGGCGACCGTCGAGCGGACGGCCGCCGTCCAGGTGCGCCTGCCCGGTGGCCAGGGCCGGGTCATGGGCGACCCCGAGGCCGCCCGGATCGAGCCGCTCACCGGTGAGCCGGCCGCGATTGCCGAGGGCCTCCGGGCCTACGCCCGGCTCGGCCTGGCCGAGGTCCAGCTCGTCGTCGATCCGATCGATCTCGGCGCGATCGAGGCCCTCGCACCCGTCCTCGAGGATCTCGATCGCGGCTGACCCGCCGAAGGTCGGGTGCTAGCATCCCGGCCGTGCCAGCCTCGAATCCCGCGCCCGGCTCGAGCCGCCGGAATCGTCGGCCGGACGAGCTGAGCGAGCTCGACAAGCGGATCATCGAGCACCTCCAGCAGGACGGTCGCCGGGCCTTCACCCAGATCGCCGCGGCGCTTGAGGTGTCCGAGGCTGCCGTCCGCGCCCGCACGAATCGCCTCATCGAGCGGGGGATCCTCCAGGTCGTGGGCGTCGCCGACCCGGGAAAGCTCGGCTTCCAGCAGGCCCTCATCGGGATCCGCTGCGAGCCGGGCCGGCTGCTCGAGGTCGCGGATGCCCTCGCCGCGATGAGCGAGGTCGACTACGTGGTCGTGACCGCGGGCCGGTTCGACATCCTCATCGAGACCGTGGTCGAGGACAACGAGGGCCTCCTCCAGTTCCTCAACGAGCGGCTCCAGCGCATCGGCGGAGTGCGTGACACGGAGACCTTCACCTACCTGCGGCTGGTCAAGCAGACCTACCAGTTCGGGACCCGCTGACGCCGACCCGTTGACGACGCGCACCGGCGGTGCGTCCGTGCACGTCCGGTCCCAGCCGGGACGGTACGATGGTCCCGTTCTGAAGGGCGGTTCCCGCGTCCGACGCCCGCTGGAAGCCTAGGAAGACCGTGCCCTCCGACCTCGTCCTCGTCGTCGTCATCGTCGCCCTGGCGGTCAACGTCGCGCTGATGGCCGCGCTCGTCGCGCCGTCGGTCCGCGATCGCCTGCGCCGCTCGGAACCGAACGGCCGGCCAGGCGATGCGGCGCTGCCTTCGCCGATCGACCGCGCCCTGATCGGCGGTCTCCTCGGCGACGGCACGCCGAGCGGTCCGCCGCCCTACGACCGCGTCTTCCGCATCGTCAGCTGGGCGTTCCTGATGGCGTCCGCCCTCATCGTCGCGGTCGGCGGGTTGTGGTCGGAGAAGCTGTCGGCGATCGTCGTGACGATCGCGGTCGCGGGCGGATTGATCCTCGTCATCCACGACCTGCTACCCGGGCGGCTGCCGACGCCCGTTCGCGGCTTGCTCCAGGCAGCCGCGGCCCTCGCCTTCGGTGCGGTGCTGATCTACCTGACGGGAGGCTTCGAGAGTCCCTTCTCGTTCACCTTCCCGCTGATCGTGGGCGGGGCGTCGCTGGTCATCGCGCCGTGGGCGACGCTCGTCCTCGCGCTCTGCGCCGCGGGCGTCTATGTCCTCGCGGCAGGCCTCGGCAGCGGCGGTGTGCCGACCCAGCTGGAGCTGATCGCGGTGGCCGTGAATGTCACCGTGGTGTTCCTGCTTGCCGGGATCGGCTCGGTGGTTGGTCGGGAGCAGCGGCGCTCGCGCGACGCCGCGCTGCGCCTGTCGGCGACCGACACGCTGACCGGGCTCTACAACCGGACGTACTTCTTCGCGGCCCTCGAGCGCGAGATCGCCCGCAGCGAACGCTCCGGTCGGGGCTTCTGCCTCGTGATGCTCGACCTCGACGACCTCAAGTCGGTCAACGACCGCCACGGCCACCATGCCGGTGACGCCGTCCTCCGCTCGGTCGCCGACACGGTCCGCTCCGGGATCCGGCGGATCGACGTCGCGGCCCGCTATGGCGGCGACGAGTTCGTGGCCCTCCTGCCCGAGACCGACCCGACCGGCGGCTGGGTCCTGGCCGAGAAGATCCGCATCGGCGTCGCCGAGACGGGCGTCGCCGGGTTCGAGGCGAACCCGACCGTCTCGGTCGGCGTGGTGAGCTATCCGACCGACGGCCGGACGGCCGATGCGCTGATGATCAGCGCCGACCGGGCGATGTACGTCTCGAAGCGCGGCGGCAAGAACCGGGTCGCGCGCGCCTCCGGCGAGCCGACGATGGTCGCCATCGAGCCCGAGCGCGGACGGGGGTCGACCGGCCGCGCGGTGTAGCATCGCCGCCATGTCCCGCCGGCCTCCGGGCTTCTCGACGCGCGCGATCCGGGCGGCGGCCCGGATGCCCGAGCTCCAGCAGCGGCCGACCGCCGTCCCGATCTACCAGACCGCCACGTTCTCCGCGGAGGACGCCGAGCGGCTGGGCGACGTCGTCGCCGACGGCTGGGTCGGCTACTCGTACAGCCGCCTCTCGAACCCGACGACGCGGGCCCTCGGCGATGCCTACGCGGAGCTCGCCGGCGGCGAGGCGGGCTACGCCCTCGCGTCCGGCATGGGCGCCATCCATGCCGCGCTCGCGGCCACCCTCCGGGCGGGTGACCGGATCGTGGCCTCGCGGTCGCTCTACGGCTCGACGCGCGCGATCCTCGGCGGCTACTTCGGCCGCTTCGGCGTGACCGCCGAGTTCGTCGACATCACCGATCTCGCGGCCGTCGAGGCCGCGCTCGCCGCCGCTCCGACGGCGGTCCTGTACGCCGAGACCTCGGCGAATCCGACCACGTTCCTGGCCGACCACGCCGCCCTCGCGCCGCTGGCCCACCGCCGCGGCGCCAGGTACCTCGTCGACAACACCTTCGCCTCGACCTATGTCTGCCGGCCGCTCGAGCTCGGCGCCGACCTGGTCATCGAGTCGGCGACGAAGTACCTCGGCGGCCACAGCGACCTCATCGCGGGCGTCGTCGCGGGCGGACGAGAGCTCGTCGAGGCGGTCGCCCGCGTCCAGGTCGACACGGGCGCGACGCTCGGGCCGCTCGAGGCGTTCCTGGTCCTGCGCGGATTGCTGACGCTGGCGATCCGTGTCGACCGCCACGCCGCGAACGCGCTCGCCCTGGCAGCCTGGCTCGAAGCCCAGGACGGCGTCGAGCGCGTCTACTACCCCGGCCTGCCGAGCCACCCGCAGCGGGCCGTGGCGGAACGCCAGTTCCGGTCGGGCAACGGCGGCGGGATGCTCGCCTTCGAGGTCGTCGGCGGCCGCGCGGGCGGGCGCGCCGTCATCGACACGCTCCAGGTCACCGAGCTCACCGCCTCGCTCGGCAGTGTCCACACGATGGTCGTCCACCCGCCATCCACGTCCCAGCGACAGCTGTCCGAGAGCGAGCTGCTGGCCGCCGGCATCGTGCCCGGCCTGCTCCGGGTGAGCGTCGGGCTGGAGGACGTCGAGGACCTGATCGCCGACCTCGACGGGGCGCTCGCCGCGGCTCGCGGCGTCGCCGCCGAGGCCGGGCGCAGCCGCGCCGTCGCGGCCGGGGCCTGATCGGCTCGAGGGCGTGGCGACTCTGACCGCGGAGCGGCCCGCGGTGCGGAGCCCGACCGGACCGGGGCTCGCCGCCCGGGCCGGGATGGCCCTCTGGCGGCTCTTCACCTCGGTCAACTTCGCGGTCGTCCAGATCATCGTCCTGGGCCTCCTCGCCGTCGTCGGCATGACGGTTCGGCAGCTGCCGGGATTCGCCTTCCGATCGGCCGCCGACTACGCGACCGAGATGGCCCGCCTGCGGGCGATCTACGAGCCGGCCCTCGGCACGGGCGTGGTGGACGCCATGGAGCGCCTCCAGCTGTTCCACGTCTTCAGCTCGACGTGGTTCAGCCTCGGGCTCGTGCTGCTCGTCGTCTCGATCGTCATCTGCACCCTCGACCGGACGCCGAAGCTGTGGCGCCAGGCGGCATTCGTGCGCGTCCGCCAGCCGGACGCCTACTTCGACTCGCGGCTGCCGGATCGGGTCTCGATCGCCCCGGGGCCCGGATTGACCGTCGAGGCAATGCGGCGGGTCCTGCGGCATCGGCGGTACGCGGTGCGGGTCGAGGCCGGGGATGACGGCACGACGTGGATCTATGGCGATCGATACCGCTGGACCCGGCTCGCGACGCTGATCTCACACCTCGGGCTGATCCTGTTCCTCGTCGCCGGCCTGGTCACGGCGCGCCTGGGCGACGAGCAGGGCCTCGTGGTCGCCGACGGGGACACGCTGAGCGTCCAGCCGATCGGCACGCCCGGCCTCCTGCTCGTGCAGAACCTCGGCTTCGCCGCGCCCGGCATCGAGACCGGCAACCCGATCGACTTCACCACCGACCTCGCCGTCTACCGCGACGGCCAGCTCCTCGCCCGCAAGACGATCCGGGTCAACGATCCGCTCGAGGTCGCCGGCTACACCTTCCACCAGAACGGCTTCGGGCCGGCGCCTGACCTCCAGGTCAGCGATTCGGGCGATGGCAGCGTCCTGTGGTCCGGGCCGGTGCCCCTCACCGACGCGACGGGCGGCCTGCCGTCCGGGGCCCTGCCGGTCCCCGGCCGGAACATCGGCCTGCAGCTCGTGCTGAGTCGCGACGCCGACGGCGTCGGGACGCTCGTCGTCCTGCCCTACGCCGTGACGGGCACGAACCCCGATGGGAGCCCGATCCTGGTGGACGGCTTCCCGGTCGCGATCACGCACGGCGAGGCGACCGCCATGGAGGGCCTCGGTCTCACGGTCAGCCTTCGTGCCGTCCGCGACTACACGCTCCTCATCGCCAAGCGCGACCCCGGGGCGCCGCTGGTCTGGCTGGCGTTCGCGGCGCTCATCACCGGCCTCGTCATCACGTTCTACCTGCCTCGCCGGAGGATCTGGACGCGGCTCCGGCCGGATGGTCGGCTGGACCTCGTGGCGCGGGCCGATCGACAGGCCGACGTCGAGCGCGAGCTGGGCGCCGTCGTCGATGAGCTCGTGGCGGTACGCGCCGGCAGGGCGTCGGCCGCCAGCCCGTCTGCGACGCGATGACGACGCTCGCCGACCTGCGAGCCGACCTCTTCCCGGCGGCTCGCCCGGTCGGCGACCTCGACGCGACCCCGCGCCCGATCGCGTGGGTCCGCGTCATGAAGGCCCGTGTCCCGGCCTTCGACGCGCTCGAGGCCGACGACCTCGCCGTCGTCCCCGCCTCGGCGCTCGCGGTCGTCGCGCCGACCCGCGGCGACCTCGAGCCGCTGGTCGCCGCATTCGTGGCGACCCCGGTCGCGGGGGTCCTGCTGCTCGAGGGCGAATCGCTCGCGCCGGATGCCGGGAGCCGCCTCGACGAGCTGGCCGGCGCCCTCGCTGCGGTGCCGATCGGAGGTCTGCGCCTCCCCCCCGCCGACCCGTCGGCGGTCGAGCGGAGCGTCATCGGGGTCATCGTCGGCCGGGCGGCGGAGCTGGAGCGCCAGGCAGGCCTGCTCGAGTCCGAGCTGGAGCGACGCGCGCTGGTGGGGGAGGGTGCGGCCGGCCTCGTCGCCGCCGCGGCGACGTTCCTCGCCCGGGCGCTGGCCCTCGAAGGGCCTCGCGGCGAGGCCATGACGGTCCATGCGCCCGTGGAGGCCCCGGACGCGGCACCAGCCGTCGCGGCCTATGCGGCCGGTCGACGGGACGCCGTCGCCCTGCGCGTCGCCCTGCCGTCCGGCGGCGCGATCGTCCTCCTTGGGCCCCGGCCTCCGACCGACCTCGAGCAGGCGGCGGTCGCCCGGGTGGCCGGGCTGCTCGCCCTCGAGCTCGCCCGCGACGAGGCCATCCGGCTGGCGGCCGACCGGGGCGGCCGGCGGGAGGCCCTGCCGAGCGGCGGCCCGCCGTGGGTCGTGGCCCTCGCCCGGCAGCGCGATCCAGGTTCGGACGCCGGCGACGCCGCCGGCCGCGAGCGGCGGGAACAGCTCCGGCGCGAGATCCGGCTGCTCGCCCCGGCTCGACGCCTTGCCCTCCGTGGCGACGCCGACTCGCTGGAGATCCGCCTCGTGTGCGGCGACGGCGCCGGCACGGACGAGCTGGTGATGCGGGCGGCCGCGCTCCTCGGCCGGACGGTCGCGGTCTCACGCCCGTTCGCGACGCCGGCCGACCGGCCGGCGGCCGAGGCCGAGGCCCGCGCGACCCTCGAGGCGGCCACGGCCCTGCCGAACCCGCCGGGAGTCGCCCACGCCGAGCGCCTCGCCGCCTACCGGCTCCTGGGCGCGCTCCGGAACCTGCCCGACGGGCAGCGCCTGGCCCGGGCGATCCTCGAGCCGCTGCAGGCCGGTCGGCCCGATGTCCGGCGTGAGCGACTCGAGACGCTCCGGGCGATCCTCGACCATGGTGGCGTCAACGAGGCCGCGGCGGCGCTCGGCGTGCACCGCAACACGGTGGCCTACCGGTTGCGGCGGATCGAGGACCTCACCGGCTGGCAGCTCGCCGATCCCGAGCTGCGGGTGCCCCTCGCATTGGCCTTGCGAATCGTGCAAGACGCCTAAGTTAACGGGCTGGAAGCCCGGGGCCACGGCTACCGCCCGGCGGTAGACTGCTGCTACGCTTGGACCCCAAGGTATCGGCGGCCGGGAACTGGTGCGCGTCGCACAAGCGATGACCCGGCTGAGCCGCGAATTCGCGCCGAACGGCCAGGAGGATGCATCGGTGGTCGCTCCGTACGAGGCGGTGTCAGGGATCGAGCTCATCGAGGGCGCGAAGGCCAAGGGCATTCGCTTCGTCCAGCTCCAGTTCACCGACATCATGGGCTCCGTCAAGGCGGTGACGATCCCGATCCACCAGCTCGAGGGCAGCGTCCGACACGGGACGTGGTTCGATGGGTCGTCGATCGAGGGCTTCACCCGGATCGCCGAGAGCGACCAGTACCTCATGCCCGACATGCGGACCTTCTCGGAGATCCCGTGGCTGAAGGGCACCGGGCCCCGCGGCACGGCCCGCGTCATCTGCGACGTCTACACCCCGCGCGGCGAGGCGTTCGCCGGCGACCCGCGATACGTCCTCCGCCGCCAGGTCGAGCGAGCTCGCAAGCTCGGCTACATCGTCAACATGGGTCCAGAGCTCGAGTTCTTCCTCTTCCGCCGCGGCGCGAACGGCGAGATCGAGGCCCTGCCCCACGATCAGGCCGGCTACTTCGACTACTCGACCGATCTCGCGAGCGACATCCGGCACGACATGGTGGACGCCCTGGAGGCGTTCGGGATCCGGGTCGAGGCGGCCCACCACGAGGTCGCGGCCGGCCAGCACGAGATCGACTTTGAGTACGCCGACGCCCTCCAGACGGCCGACAACGCGATCACCTTCAAGTTCACCCTCAAGGCGATCGCCCAGCAGCACGGTTTGTACGCGACGTTCATGCCCAAGCCGATCTACGGCATCAACGGCTCGGGCATGCACACCCACCAGAGCCTCTACTCGATCGAGCAGGACCGGAATGCGTTCGCCGACGGGGACGTGTCGTACGGCCTGTCCTCGGTCGCGAAGAGCTACATGGCCGGGATCCTGACCCACGCCCGCGGCATGATCGCGGTCCTCGCGCCGCTGGTGAACAGCTACAAGCGTCTGGTCCCGGGCTACGAGGCGCCGACGTACCTGACGTGGGGCCGCACGAACCGCTCGGCGCTCATCCGGGTGCCGATGGTCTCACCCGGCAAGTCGGTCGAGGGCACGCGGTGCGAGGTCCGCTGCCCGGACCCGTCCTCGAACACGTACCTCGCCTTCGCGGCGATGATCGCGGCCGGCCTCGACGGGGTCGAGAAGGGCCTGACCCTCGGCGAGCCGGTCGAGGAGTCGCTCTTCGAGATGGACGCCGCCCAGAT
>DATEZX010000201.1:0-10802 GCA_035255225.1 Candidatus Limnocylindrales bacterium | reverse complement strand
ATGACGTACTCGAACGGCTGGCCGAGGTACTCGGTCACCGACTTCGAGCGCGCGCCCGCGATGTCGATCCCGACCTCGGCCAGGGCCCGGACCGTCAACGGATGCACACCGCGGGGCGACACCCCGGCGCTGACGACCGTGAACCGGTCGCCGCCCTCGCGGCGGAGGAGGGCCTCGGCCATCTGGCTGCGAGCCGAGTTGCCGGTGCAGACGAAGATCACGCGGATCGCGCGGTCCGCCGGCAGCGGCATCGGATCGGTCATCAGTTCAGGTCCTCGATCCTGCCCGAGGCGAGGTAGACGACATCCTCGGCGATGTTGGTGACCCGGTCGCCGATCCGCTCGATCCAGTGTGCGGCGAGGATGACCCAGGTCCCCGGCTCGACGACCTCGGGCTCGGCCCGCATCGCCGCGACGAGCCTCGAGAAGACCTCACGGTAGAGGTGGTCGATCTCGTCGTCGCGAGCGGCCACCGCGCGGGCGCGTGCCTCGTCGACGTCGATGAGCGCCTCGAGGATGCCGCGGACGAGGTCCGCCGCGAGGCTGCCCATCCGGCCGATCTCGACCGCCCCGGCCAGTGGCGGCGCGTCGGCGAGGCGGCTGGCCTGCTTCGCCACGCTGGTGGCGTGATCGCCGATCCGCTCGAGCTCATAGGCGACCCGGTTGAGCGCCAGCAGGAAGCGCAGATCTCGCGCCACTGGCTGCTGGGTCGCGATGGTCATCGTGACCGCCTCGGTCACGGCGCGCTGGGCCTCGTTGACCCGGGCATCGCCGGCGACGACGTCTCCCGCGAGGATCGGGTCGCGATCGAGGAACGCCCGGATCGCCGAGCGGATCTGGGTCTCAACGAGGGAAGCCATCCGGAGGATCGCGTCCTTGACCTGGCGCTCGTCGCGATCGAGGCCGGTGCGAGAGCGAAGATGGTCGACGGCGAGCGGCGTCTCCCGGCCCATGTCGCCCTCCATCATCCGAACCGTCCGGAGATGTAGTCCTCGGTCAGCTGCTCTCGAGGGTTCGTGAAGATCTTGACGGTGTCGTCCACCTCGACCAGGTAGCCGGCCCGGTCGGGGCCCATCGTGAAGAACGCCGTCCGATCGCTGACCCGCGAGGCCTGCTGCATGTTGTGGGTCACGATGACGATCGTGTAGGTCTCGCGCAGCTCGGCGATCAGCTCCTCGATCCGGAGCGTCGCGATCGGGTCGAGGGCCGACGCCGGCTCGTCCATGAGGATGACCTCGGGATCGACAGCGAGTGCCCGAGCGATGCACAGCCGCTGCTGCTGGCCCCCCGAGAGGGATGTCCCGGGCTGCCTGAGCTTGTCCCTGACCTCGTCCCACAACGCGGACCGCCGTAGCGAACGCTCGACGACGTCGTCGAGCTCGGACCGGGATCGCCGGCCGGTCAGCCGAAGACCCGCCGCCACGTTGTCGTAGATCGACATCGTCGGGAAGGGGTTGGGGCGCTGGAAGACCATTCCGACGACCCGTCGGAGCTGGACCGGGTCGACGTCGGGGCCGTAGATGTCCACTCCGTCGAGGGAGATGGAACCATCGACGCGGGCGCCGGGCGTGAGCTCGTGCATCCGGTTCAGCGTCCGGAGGAACGTCGACTTGCCACAGCCAGACGGTCCGATGATCGCTGTGACGGCCCGCGCCGGGATCGGGAGGCTGGTGTCCTTGACAGCGCGAAACGCCCCGTAGAAGACGTTCAGGTCGCTGATGTCGAGCGTGCCCGAGGCGGCCGTGGCAGCCGGTACCACGACCGAGGCTCTCTGGCGATCCTCGATCCGGACGGGCGATGCCGCCGGTGGCGCCTGGCCGCCTGCTTGGACGTCGTCGAGATCTCGCACGGGTGTCTCCACGATCATCTAACCACCTATCCGATCCGCCGACCCCAGGTCCGGGCCCGGACGGCGACGTTGATGACGAGGACGATCACCAGGAGGAGGAAGGCCACGCCCCAGGCCTGGTCGTTCAAGGCATTCACCGGCTGACGGGCGTTGACGTAGATGAACAGCGGCAGTGAGTCCATCGGCTGGCCAAAGTCGCCGACGTTGATGAGCCGGCTCCCGAGCGTGGTGAACAGGAGCGGCGCCGTCTCTCCCATGGCTCGCGCGAAGGCGAGCATCGATCCGGTCAGGATGCCCGGCAGGCCGGTCCGGATGACCACCGACACCACGGTTCGCCAGTAGGGCACGCCCAGCGCCAACGACGCCTCGCGGAGCGCATTGGGCACGAGATGCAGCGACTCTTCGGTCGTCCGCATGACGACCGGCAGCATGATGATCGCCAGGGCGACGCTGCCGGCAAAGGCGTTGAACTGCTTGAACGGCAGGACGAGGAACGTGAAGACGAAGATCCCGACGAGGATCGATGGCACGCCGACCAGGACGTCGGCGCAGAAGCGGATAACCCCGGCGGCGCGGCGATCCCCGAATTCGGCCACGTAGACCGCGCCAAGAATGCCGACCGGGACGGCCATGAGGGCCGCGAGGGGCACCATCTGGAGCGTCCCCAGGAGGGCGTTCGCCGCACCACCACCGATGCCCAGGGCTCGCGGGGGCTTGGTGATGAGGTCCAGGCTCAACGCTGGCGCCCCCCTCGTGGCGACGAAGAACAGGACCGCCGCCAGCGGCACGACGCACAGCAGAGCGGCGACGAGCGCGAGGCCACGCATCGCGACGTCCACGGCCGCGCGTCGGCGCCCAACCCCGACCCCGGTCAGGCGAGCGGCAATGGACGGCCGAGCAGCGACGACGACCGCCATCAGCGTCGACCCGAGCTCGGTCCGGCCACCTGCCACACCAGGAGTCGAGCCACGACGTTGAGGGACATCGTGATGACGAGGAGCACGAGGCCGAGGGCAATGAGCGACGAGGTCTGAAGGCCGATCCCTGCCTCGTTGAACGTGGTGGCGATCTGGGATGCGATGGTCTGCGACGAGTCGAAGACGCTGTGCGGTATCTCAGGCCGGTTGCCGATGACCATCGTGACGGCCATCGTCTCGCCCAACGCGCGTCCCAATCCCAGGATGATCGCCCCGATGATCCCGGACCGGGCGTAGGGCAGGACGGATCGCGTGATGGTCTCCCAGCGCGTCGCGCCGAGGGCGAGCATCGCCTCGCGCTGGGCGTCCGGTACGGAGGTGATGACATCCCGGGCGATTGCCACGATCGTCGGCAGGATCATCAGGGTCAGGATGACCCCGGCCGCGAACAGCCCCATGCCGAACGGCGGGCCGGCGAAGATCGGGATCCAGCCCAGGGTGCCCACGATCCACGCCTCGACCGTCGATTGGAGGAACGGTCCCAGGACGAACACGCCCCATAGGCCGTAGACGACCGACGGGATCGCGGCGAGCAGCTCGATCACGAACGTCAGCGGGACGGCGATGCGGCGCGGCGCGAGCTCGGCCAGGAAGATCGCCGTCAGCAGCCCGATCGGCGCACCCAGCAGCAGGGCGATCAGTGACGACCCGAGTGTCCCGACAATGAACGGCAGCGCACCGTACACGCCGGCGATCGGATCCCAGGTCGTGCCGGTCAGGAACGACAGGCCGAACGTCGAAAGCGCCTGGCTCCCGTCCAGAAGGAGCAGCGACGCGAGCAGTCCGAGCGCCGCCACGACGACCCAGGCGAGCGTCCCGCTGAGGGACCGGAAGGCGACGTCCGGGATGCGAGACGCCGCCTGGCCGAAGCGTCGGGCAGAGGGCCCCGTGCCCTGGAGGGTGGTCATGCGATGGATGCCCCTGATGCGCCGGTGAGGGCACCCGCGTTCGCGAGCGCCCTCACCGGGAGGAGGAGGACTGGTCTACATCGGCCAGATCGACGATCCGTTGGCCGTGATCTTGTGCAGCTCCTCGAGGGCCTTCTGCTGGATCGGATCGGGCAGCGGCGCATAGCCGATGGCCTTCTCCTCCTTCTGGCCGTCGGTGAGCGCCCAGTAGAGGAACGCAACCAGGGCCTGACCCTTGGTCGCATCGGTCTGCGCCTGGTAGACGAGCAGATAGGTGTACGACGCGATCGGGTAGGTCGTGTCGCCGGCGCCGTTGATGATCGGCGCCTGCCGGAAGTCGGCCGGGAAGCTGGTCACAGCGCCGTTGGCAGCAGCCGTGACGCCATCTGACGAGCCCGTGACGAACTTGCCGTTGGCGTTCTTGATTGCGGCGCTCGCGAGCCCGGACACGACCGCGTACTGGAGCTCGACGTAGCCGATTCGGCCGTCGCCGCTCTTCACACCACCGGATACGCCGTCGTTGCCCGGCGCGCCGTCGCCGGTCGGCCAGCTGACCTCCTTGCCGACTCCGGGTCCGTTCTTCCACTCGTCGCTGACCGCGGCCAGGTAGCTCGTGAAGGCGTTCGTCGTGCCCGAGCCATCCGAGCGGTGGATGACCTTGATCGGGGTCGCGGGTAGGTTCGCGCCGCTGTCCGGGTTGAGCGCGACGATCGCGGGGTCGTTCCACTTCGTGATGTGGCCGAGGAAGATGCCGGCGATCGTCGGGCCATCGAGGTTGAGCTTCGAGATCGCGGTCCCGTCGGCGCCCTTGACGTTGAAGATGACGACCACTGCGCCGAGCGCGGTCGGGACGTGGAGAATCGTCGTCCCGGCTGGGAGGGCCGCGATCTCCGCGTCCTTCATCGCGGCGTCGGAGGCGCCGAAGTCGACCGTCTGCTGTGTGATCGCCTTGATACCGCCGCCGGAGCCGATGCCCTGGTAGTTGATCGAGACGTTCGAATAGGCCTCGTTGAACTTCTCGATCCAGACCTGGTAGAGCAGGGCAGGGAAGGTCGCGCCCGCGCCGCTCAGGGTCACGTTGCCGGTCGGCGGGACCGGGGTCGTCGGGCCGCTCGAGGCCTGGGCGGTGGCCGCGGGCTGGCTCGCCGGCGGCTGCGACGCCGCGCCGCCACAGGCGGCTACGAACACGGCCGCGAGGGCGAGGCCACTGAGCTTCCGGGATTTGCTGATCGTCACGCGATCGATCCTCCTGTGCCTGGCATGTCGTTCCAGGGCGCAGGGTTAACGAGCGCGGTCAACGCTCCGTCGGCCGCTCGTTAACAGGCGGTTTCGCGGATGCGAGGCGGCCGGGCAGGGGAGGGCGGTCAAGCCTCGGCGACGTACCGCCGTTCGCCGCTGGCCGGGTCGACGAGGACGCGCATCCGGTGGCCGGTCGTCGGGTCGACGAAGACCTCGGCGGTCGGCCGGAAGCGGACCTCGACGGCGGCGTCGGCGGTCTCGCCGCCACCCGGCCCGGCCACCTGGCCGGCGTGCTCGGCGGCGGTGGAGCGATAGCGCTGCCGCTCTGCCGCGACCGCCACGACGAGCACGCCTCCGATGAGGACCCACCACAGGGCGCCGAGCCCGATGTCCGGGATCTCCCGCAGCGCCACGATGCCGGCGAGCATCAGGACCAGCCCGAGGACCACGATCGCGCCCCGGACGATGAGGCCGAGCAGGCCCATCGAGCTACTCCCCGGGCTGGGGTGCGTTGGCATCCGCGGCGATGACGACGGCCGTGCCGTAGGCCACGATCTCGGACATCGTCCCGGCGAGCTCGCTGCTATCGAAGCGCATCGAGATGACGGCGTTGGCGCCCATCAGCGTCGCGTTCTGGACCATCCGGTCGATGGCCTGGCGGCGGGTGTCCTCGAGGAGCTGGGTGTACTCGTGGATCTCGCCCCCGACGAGCGACCGGAGGCCGGCGGCGACGTTGCCGGCGAGGCCTCGGCTGCGGACGACCAGGCCGAACGTCTGGCCCTTCGTCTCGGTGACGCGGTGACCGGCGATGAACGGGGCGGTGGAGACGATCACGATCGAACCTCCCGGGACGCGGTGCAGGTGGCGCAGCCGCAGCGATCGCGCAGCAGCGTGAACGGGTAGAAGCCCGAATGATGGCCGTCGCCCCAGGCCGGGGCGAGGGCGTACGAGCCGACGAGGTGGACGTCGACAAGGCGGACCTGGTCGGCGGTCAGGGTCGGGGAGGTGTCCAGCCAGCCTGGCAGGCCGGCCTCACCGCGGCAGTAGGCGCACGGGCACAGCCATCGCAGGTCGTGGGCCGCGTAGGTCGAGCGGTGGCCGTCCTGCCATTCGATGTCGAGCAGGCCAGCCGTCCGGTCAGCGTGGATGCGCAGCGGCGTCGTCGTTGTCGGATCCGAGGTCGCGGTCACGCCGGGATTGTGCGCCACCGTCGCGGAATGGGACGATCGGACCGCGGACGGCCCGAGGTCGCCCGACTATCCTCCGCCGGGATGTCCCTCGTCATCGACGCCCTCGCGAAGCGGTTCGGCCGGGTCGTCGCGCTCGACGGCCTGGCGCTGGAGGCCCCGCCGGGCCACGTCCTCGGCTTCCTCGGCTCGAACGGGGCCGGCAAGACGACGACGATGCGGATCGCGCTCGGGGTCCTGCGCGCCGACGCCGGGACGATTCGCTGGAACGGCCGTGACCACCGCTCGCTGCCGAGGCCGACCTGGGGCTACCTGCCCGAGGAACGCGGCCTCTACCCCAAGATGACGGTCCTCGACCAGCTCGTCTTCTTCGCCGGGCTCCAGGGCGTGGCCCGCGACGTCGCCACCCACCGCGCGCGGCAGTGGCTCGCGCGGTTCCGGGTCCCGGAGTTCGCGGGCCGGCGAGCCGAGGAGCTGTCGAAGGGCAACCAGCAGAAGGTCCAGTTCCTGGCCGCGGTCCTCCACGAGCCCGAGGTCCTGCTGCTCGACGAGCCGTTCACCGGCCTCGACCCGGTGAACATCGTCCTCCTTCGCGAGGCGATCCTGGAGCTGCGGGACGCCGGCAAGACCGTCGTCCTGTCGACCCACCAGATGGAGACCGTCGAGGCGATGTGCGAATCGGTGGCGATCGTCGATCGCGGCCGCACGATGGTCGCCGGCGGGCTCCGCGAGGTGAAGCGGCAGTCGGGCCGGCGAATGGTCCTGCTCTCGGTGGAGGGCGACCACCGCCTGCCGTGGCTCGGGGGTGTACCCGGTGTCCGGCTCCTGCGGCCCGGAATCGAGCGGTCCGAGGTCGAGCTCGACCCGGGCGTCGAGCCAGACCGCGTGCTGGCTGCGGCGGTTGCGGCGGGCGCGCGGGTGACGCACTTCGAGCTGGCGGAGCCGTCCCTCGAGCAGGTCTTCATCGACGCGGTCGGCCACCCGGCCGACACGGAGCCGACGACCCTCGACGAGCTCGCCGCGGCGGCGGTCGCGTGAGCGGGGCGGAGCCTCCGGGCATGCCCGCCCACGAACCCCGTGCGGCCGGGGTGCGCGACGAGCGCCTCCTGCCCAACGCCTGGCTGGTCGCCAGGCGCGAGCTCCGCGAGCGGGTCGTCAGCCGCCTGTTCGTCGTCTCGACGCTGCTCCTCGCCGTCCTCGCGGTCGGCGTCTCGCTTGCGCCGGTCATCGTTCGGGTCATCGACCGCGGCACGACCTCGACGATCGCCGTCGCGGCCCCGGACGAGGAGGTCGCGAGCCGCACGATCTCGATCCTCGGCGGCGTCCTCAACGCGACGAGCGGCGATCCGTCCCACCCGCCGGCCTTCGCCTTCGTCCGCGTCCCACCGTCGCCGACGCTCACCGACGAGGTCGCCGCGGGCCGCTACGACGCCGCGCTGGAGGCCAGCCGGGACGCGTCCGGGCGGCTGGCGTTTCGGTTCCTGACCGGGGCCTCGTTCGGGGCAGATCGGGCCCAGCTCGTCGGCGTCGGGACGCTGGCCGTCGCGATCCTCGATTGGACTGCCGCGAACAACGCCGGCGCCTCGAAGCCGTTCCTCATGCCGACCTTGGACCTCGTCGCCGCTGCCGGGCCGTCGGCCGGTGGCCAGCCGATCGGCGCCGCCGAGTTCGCGAGCCGCCGGATCGTCGGGGTCGTGTTCGTCGTCCTGATCTTCATCACCCTCGTGATCTACGGGATGTGGGTCGCGGCCGGCGTCGTGGCCGAGAAGTCGAGCCGCGTCATGGAGCTCCTCATCAGCGCCGCCTCGCCGGCCCAGCTCGTCGTCGGCAAGGTCGTCGGGATCGGCCTCGCGGGCCTCGTCCAGTACGTCGGGATCGTCGCGCCGGCCATCGCGACGCTGCTCGTGGAGGACCGCGTGGCCGGGGCGCTGCTCGGCAGCAGCGGGGCGATCGGGGTCGATGTGTCGGTCGTCAGCCCGGCGCTGCTCCTGGAATACGGCGGCTTCTGGATCCTCGGATTCGTGCTGTATGCGCTCATCTACGCCGCTGCGGGCTCTCTCGTGAGCCGACCGGAGGACCTCCAGGTCCCGGCCCTGCCGCTCAGCCTGGTCGCGATCGCCGGCTACCTGCTCGCGGTCGGCGCGCTGTCCGGCGGGATCACGACCCTCACCCGGGTCGCGTCGCTCGTGCCGTTCTGGAGCCCCTTCATCATGCTGACCCGCCTGACCGTGGGGCGGGTTGAGCCCTGGGAGATCGCCGCCGCGTACGCGTTCCTCGTCGCCGCGATCCTGGTGGTCGGCGTCCTGGCGGTGCGCGTGTACTCCGCCGGCGTCCTCCTGTATGGCCAGCGGCCCGGGCTCAGGGCGATCGTCGGCGCGGTGGTCAGGCCGCCGGTCTAGCCGGCGTCGGCGGGCGGCTCGTCGAGCTCGAGCCCGAGCGGGAGGCGGGCGATCAGGGCCAGGACCGGCGCCCGCTCGGCGAGGCGAGCCGGCTCACCGACCGCGCCGCTGACGACGACCCGCCGCCGCCGCGGTCCGACCGCGATCGAGCGCCACAGGCGGCTGCGCACCCCGGGCAGGTACGGGCTGCCGATCTGGCGGGCCCGGACGCCGGCCAGGCCCTGGGCCGTCACCGCTTCGAACAGGGCACGCCCCTCCTCGGCGATCGCGGGTACCGCGACGAGCTCGTCGCCGGGACGCATCACCCGCCGCAGGACCTGGCGCCGGCGCTCCAGCGGCAGCCGGAGCTGGGGCACGCCATCGAGGTCGAGCACGTCGAACGCGAGGTAGGCAAGCGGCCGGCCCGGCTGGCCGGCGAGCCGTCGATCGAGCTCGGCCCGGTCGAGGCGCCCGTCGGGGTCGACGACGACGATCTCGCCGTCGAGAACGGCCGAACGCGCCGCCACGCGCGCCGCGAGCCCGGCGAGGTCGATCGGCGTCGGCGCGATCGCCGAGCCGTCCTGGTCGACGAGCGTCACCTCGCCGCCGCCCGGCGCCGCCGCGGGACCGATGACGGCGAGCGCGCGGACCCCGCCCCAGATCGGCTCGAAGAGGTGGGCCGGGGAGTCGAACGGCTCGGGCAATGGCCGATCGAGCATCGGGCGGAGCGTCGCCGGCGGGTTCGGGAGCGCCGGCTCGAGCCGCAGCGAGAGCTGATCGGACATCGGCGCCGATCCTAGCCGCTAGACTCGCCCGCGTCGCCCGGGCGAGCTTCCCGAACTCGCGCCTCCCCGAACTCGCGCCTTCCCGAACCCTCGCTCGCCACCGCCGACCAGCCAGGGAGTCCGATGCCCGCCACGTCCCGACGCGCACCCCGCCCCGACGACCTGTACCGCATGGCCATTCCGTCCGACGCCCGCCTCTCGCCCGATGGCCGGCTTGTGACGTTCAGCGTCCAGCGGGTCGGCCCGTCCTACGACGCCTACCGCCAGGCCATCTGGATCGCGAGCGTCGACGGCAGCGAGCCGCCGCGTCGCCTGACCCTCGGCGCCCGGCGCGACTGGCAGGGGCGGTTCTCGAGCGACGGCCGGCTCCTGGCGTTCGTCTCGGATCGGCGAAGCGTGGTCGAGGAGGAGCCGGCCGCAACGAGCGATCGCGAGGACGTCGTCCAGGTGCACCTGCTCGACATGGATCGGCCCGGCGAGGCCCGGCGGCTCACGGACCTGCCGCGCGGTGTCGAGGGCTACCAGTGGTCGCCCGATGGCAGGTGGCTCGCGGTTCGCTCCGCGTCGCGGGCCTCGGACAGCCGGACGGACGCGCGGCTCCGGCACAAGCTCGCGGCGCCGAAGCCGGGCGAGCCGCCGGGCAGCGACTACCGGTTCTTCGATCGGCTCGGCTACATGGACAACTCGGAGGGCTTCATCGCCCACCGGACCGGGCACCTCTGGCTGGTGGAGGTCGCGACCGGCTCCGCGCGTCGCCTGACCGACCTGCCCGCGGGGGTCAACTCGATCGCCTGGTCGCCCGACGGCACGCGGATCGCGGTGACCACGGGCGCCCGCCGATTCCACGACCTCTTCAGCCGGTCACGGGTCCTCGTCATCGACGTCGCGACGGGCCGCCAGACGGAGGTCACGGCCCATCCGAAGGGCGTCTACGGCTCGCCGGCGTGGCTGCCCGACGGCCGGACGATCGCGGTCCTCGGCGGCCTGGCGATCGAGGGCTTTTACCGCAACGACGTCGTCCTGTTCGCTGCCGACGGCTCAGAGGCCCGAGGCGGCCGGAATCTCTCGGCTCGCCACGACGTCATGCCCGGCTCGGGCATGAACAGTGACGTGACGTTGGGGGAGACCGCACGCCTCCTGCCGACCGACGACGGCCGGTCGATCCTGTTCCTCGCGCCGCATGACGGGGCGATGGACCTGTGGCGCCTGTCCGTCGGCGACGGGGCTCTCGAGCGACTCACCGACGGCCACCACTACCTCTCGGGCTTCGATGTCGTCACGATCAAGGGCGGGCTCCGGGTCGTCGCCACGCGCTCGACGCCGACCTCCTTGCCAGAGGTCCACGTCGGCGAGCTGCCGGCCCGCGGCGGGCGGCCGATGGAGCTGCGGCCGATCACCGGCCTGAACACCGCCCTCCTGGCGGACGTCGAGCTGCGGGAGGCGATCGAGCGCTGGGTCGAGGTCGACGGCCGCCGGATCC
>DATEZX010000200.1:0-6466 GCA_035255225.1 Candidatus Limnocylindrales bacterium | reverse complement strand
CCGCCGGAGGACACGACCGAGGAGGCCTTCGTCGAGGAGACCGAGGACATCGAGGAGCCGTAGTCGCCAGAGGGGTGCGACCTCCGGGCAGTCGGGGGGTGACCTCCCGGCATTCGGTGTGAACCCGGGTTTCGCCGCGGCGATCCTGACCGGCTGGCGGCCCATGCGGCGGTAGCGCCCGACCTCCCGTCTGCCACAATCGGCCGATGGCGGGGCTTCGCCGGCTGCTTCTTTCCCAGGCGGAGCCGGGTTTCACGCTGCCTGTCTTCGAGCGCCTCGCTCCGCCGCCACCGCCCGGCCTGCTCGCCGCGCGGCTCGAGGCCAACTCGGCGCCGGGCGACATCGTCGCCGACCTCCACGGTCGCGGGGCGTGGGTGGCACGCGTCGCCATCGACCGCCAGCGGCGGGCCTTCAGCCTCGAGGTCAGCCCCCTCACCCGGCTGCTCGCCGAGGTCGTGCTCCGGCCGCCCGACCTCCGGCACCTCGACGCCGCGTTCAACGGCCTGGGCGCATCGCCGCGCGGCGAGTCGAGCCTCAAGCTGTCAATCGGTGAGCTCTTCGCGACGCGGTGCGCGACGTGCGGCCGAGCGACGGTGGCCGAGGAGCTGGTGTGGTCGGCGCGCGGCGAGGACGGCGGAGGCGCAGCGGGAGGCCACGGCGCCGCGCGAGCGCCCGGCGAGGGCGCGTCAAGCGAGGGCGCGCCCAGCGAGGGCGCGGATGGCCCTGGCGGCGAGGCGGAGGAGCCTGGCCCCGCGGCAGAGGCCGATCAGACCCGGGCTGCCGTCCCGACCCGGAAGCACTACCGCTGCACCGTCTGCCGCGACCAGCAGGGTGGGGGAGAGTACCGGACCGCGGAACCCGACGAGGCGGACCTCCGGCGCGCCCGCCGCGAGGTCGGCGGAGCCACGGCGCGCCGGCGCCTCCGCGAGCGCTTCCCGATGCCCGAGGGAGGCGACGGCCTGATCAAGGCGATCCTGGGCCTCCACACGGACCGCCAGCTCGTCGGCCTGCTCGCGATCCTCGACCGGATCGAGGGCGATCTCCGGGCGGCGCCGGTCGAGTCGGCCCTTCGCCTCGCCTTCCTCCACGCCGTCCTCCCGGCAAGCCGGCTCGGGGCCGGGCCGGGACGCGTTCCGGCGCTCAAGATCGCGGCCGGCGTCATCAAGACGCCGATGCCCGACCCGTGGCGCGAGCGGAACCCCTGGCTCGCCTTCGAGGACGGCTACCGGACGGTTCGAGGGTTCGTCCAGCGCCTCGAGAGCGGGGCCCTCGGCCCGCTCGAGGCCCGGCTCGGGACGGACCTCGGCTCGCTCGTCGAGGGACCCGCGACGGCGGTCCTGCGGGTGGCGACGCCGACGGCGCTGGAGACCCTGGCCGAGGAGGCGCGCGAGCCGTCGCGCGAGCCCGGGACCAGCGTCCCGGCGCGAGCCCGGATCCGACTCGTCCTCGGCCAGCCCCCGGCACGCTTCAGCCAGGAGCGCCTCGCGGCGGCCTACCACGGCACCGCCTGGGCCCTCGGCCGGGAGGCCGCCGCGCTGCTGCCCCTGGAGCCCCTGCTCGGGCCGGCCATCCGGGCCCCGTGGTCGTGGCAGGCCGCGACGCTCCGGCGCTCCCTCGAGGCCGCCGCGCCCCACATGGCCCGGGACGGCCGCGTCGTGCTGGTCCTCGAGAGCGGTGGTCCGGAGGCCCTCGTCGCCGCGGTGCTCGGCGGCGTCGGGGCAGGCTACCGCCTCGTCGACGCCCGGCTCGCCGAGCCAGACGAGAACGTGGGCGGCATCGTCGAGCTCGTGCCGCCGGGTGGGATCCTGCCGCCCCCGGCCCGCAGTCGCGGCAACCAGGCGCTCGAGCCGGGCCCAGGTGGCCGGGGCGACCCGGATCTCATCCCCGGGCCGGGCCTGTTCGCGCCGCCCGAGCGGATCGACGCCCGGCCGTTCTCGGCGCTCGAGGCCGCGCGCTCGATCACCGAGACCGCGGTCGAGGTCCTCCGGGCGCGCGGTGAGCCGGCGCGCTACGGGCGGCTGCTCGGTGAGATCCTCGTCGGTCTCGATCGCTCGGGCCAGCTCCGGCGGCTCGTCGCGAGCGAGGGCCGCTGGGCGCCCGAGACGCCGGGCGGCGCGCCGTCGCGGAACGTCCGGGCGCGGACGCAGGGCGCGAGCCGCTGGGCCGGCGGCGAGGCGCGCGCCGCGCGGGCCGCCATCGGAGCCGCCGCCCGGACGCTCGAGCCGGGCGCCGATCCGGTCGAGCGGGTCCTGCACCTGGTCCACGACGAGCTGTCACGGCCCGGCCAACGGCGGGTCGTCGAGATCGAGCCCGGCCGCTGGTGGCTCGGCGACCGGGCCGACCGGCAGGCCGCCGCGGTGCCCCTCGCCGACCGCGTCGAGTGGGCCGTCTACAGCCTCCTGTCCACCGCCGGGCCGATCGGCGAGGCGGCGTTCTTCGAGCGGATCGCGGCGCTGTTCGTGGGCCACGACCTGCCGGACGAGGCCCTCGTCCGGGCGTGCCTGGCCAGCTATCGCAGCCCGGCCTCCACCCCCGACCACCTTCTGACCGGCGAGGACCTGCGGACGCGGACCCTCGACCACACGGAGCTCCTGGCGCTCCTCGCCAACGGCGGCCACCGGGCCGGCCTGTCGGTCTGGCTCGGGCGGCGGGAGCAGGCGCGGCGGATCGGCGAGCGGACCCTCGCCGAGTACCTCGACCGCCGGGAGCGG
Source organism: Candidatus Limnocylindrales bacterium (assembly GCA_035255225.1). Classification (GTDB taxonomy): domain Bacteria; phylum Chloroflexota; class Limnocylindria; order Limnocylindrales; family CSP1-4; genus UBA5189. The sequence continues at coordinate 3,755 of DATEZX010000200.1, read as the reverse complement.
GACCCGTGGCTGCCATCGGTCCTCAACGGGCCGGTCGAGGACGTCGAGGCCGTCGACTGCATCTGGTACGCCAGGGGCCGGCTGGCGATCGTGTTCGAGGTCGAGTGGACCGCGATGCTCGGCGACCTCCTGCTGCGCCGTCACGCGCGCCTGGCGAGCGACCCGAGCGTCGTCCGGTTCCTCGTCCTCGCGCCGGAGCGGGCGGACCTGGCCCGCCACAAGCTCGAGGCCTCGCCGGTCCTGCGCGGCGCGATCGAGTCCGGCAACTGGCACGTCCTCCTGTGGCCCCAGTTGCGGGCCTGGCTCGGCCGCGAGACGGTCGATCTCGCGGTGCTCGAGCCGTACCTCGGGCTCGACCCGGCCATCCAGCGTCGCGGCGAGCAGCTCAACCTGTTCGATCGGCCCGACCCGCTACCCTGAGCGGGCCCAGCCACCCGCCTCCGGGGGATCCCAGCCCGTGACCCAGACCGCGCCGCCGCTCGCCGGTTCGCCGACCTCCGAGATCGATCGCCTGGCCGACGGCTTCTGGGAGCGGTTCCTCGAGCTCAGCCCCGTCAGCGCGACGGTCCAGGGCGACTCGCGCTACGACGACCGGCTGCCCGATCCGGGGCCCGCCGGCCGGGCGAAGCTCCGGGCCCTCGCCGAGGACATGCGGGCCGCCGCGGATGCGCTCGCCGGGGACGATCTGCCGGTCGAGGACCGGATCACCCGCGACGTCCTCGGCGTGGTCGCCTCGCTCTTCCTGGCCGAGGAGGCCATGCGCCTCGACACCCTCGAGGTCATCGACCAGATGGGCGGGCCCCAGACCGTCCTCCCGCAGCTGACCCAATTCCAGGCCGCCGACACGCCGGAGCGGCTGGAGGCATTCCTCGCTCGCCTGCAGGCCTATCCGGACTACATGGCCGCCAACGCCGAGCTCCTCCGCGAGGCCCTGGCGAGCGGCCTCACGGCCCCGCGGATCGTCGCCGAGCGGACCGTCGCGCAGCTCGAGCGGATGCTCGCCATCCCGCTCGATCAGGCCGTGGTCCCGTCGATGATCCAGGTCGCCGGCGACGCCGACCGTGAGCGCATCCGCGACGCCGTGCGGGACCTCGTCTATCCCGCCGACGCGGCGTTCCTGGCGACGCTCAAGGGGCCGTATCTCGCCGCGACCCGCACCGAGCCCGGAATCTGGTCGGCGCCGAACGGCGAAGCGATCTACCGGAGCCAGGTGCTCCACTGGACGACCCTCGAGCTCGACCCGCGCGACATCCACGCCACCGGCCTGGCCGAGCTCGAGTCGATCGAGGCGGAGCGTCGCGCCATCTCGCGGGCGGCAGGCCTGGGGGACGACACGAAGGCCTACCGGGCCCGCCTCGCGGCCGACCCCGCCAGCGCGCCCGAGACGCGCGAGGAGCTGCTGGCGCGAACTCGCCGCCAGATCGAGGCGGCGGAGGCGGCGAGCCCGTCGATGTTCGGGCGACTGCCCCGCGCCGCCTGCCGGGTCGTGACCGTCGAGGAATTCAAGGAGCAGGATGCGCCGCCGGCGTACTACTACCCGCCCTCAGCCGACAGCAGCCGTCCCGGCACGTTCTACATCAATGCCTACGACCTGCCGTCGCGCCAGGCGTGGAAGCTCACCGCCTACACCTTCCACGAAGCCGTGCCCGGCCATCACCTCCAGATCGCGCTCGACACGGAGAACCCGAGCCTCAACCAGTTCCGGAGGTTCGCGGCCCGCTTCGCGGCGGGCTCGTTCGTCGAGGGCTGGGGCCTCTACGCCGAGCGGCTCGCCGACGAGATGGGCCTCTACCGGGACGAGGGCGAGCGGTTCGGGATGCTCGACGCGCAGGCCTGGCGTGCGGCGCGCCTCGTCGTCGACACCGGCATCCACGCCCTCCGCTGGTCCCGCCAGCAGGGCATCGACCAGATGCTCGAGGCCGGCCTGTCCGAGACCGACGCCGTCATCGAGACCGACCGCTACATCGCCCATCCCGGGCAGGCCCTGGCCTACAAGATCGGGCAGCGTGAGATCGAGCGCCTGCGGCGCCAGCTCACGGCCCGTGACGGCGCGGCCTTCGATCTGAAGGCCTTCCACGACCAGGTCCTGGGCCACGGCTCGCTGCCGCTCGCCACGCTCGCCGCCGAGCTGCCCGACTGGCTGGCGGCGAAGCCCCTCGACTGAGCCTCGAAGGACGCCGTCGACGATTCGTCGCCGATTGCGGGCAACCACCTGCGAGATTCGCGCCAATGTGGCTCATCAGAGACGAATCGCGCTTTGACGCACCGGCTGGGCTGTGGCACGATCAGGGCCTCCGAACGCCCAGCCTGGAGGTCCTCCCATGGCCGACGGCCGGCCCGCTCCGACGCTTCGCCGCACTCGCCAGCTGGACCTCTACCGACGGGCGCTCGAGACGTTGCCCGGCGGCACGGACTCCAACTTCCGCGCCTGGGGTGACGCCACCGTCTACGTCGACCGCGGCAAGGGCGGCCGCGTCTGGGACGTCGACGGCAACGAGTACGTCGACCTGCGGATGGGCTACGGCCCGGTCGTCCTCGGCCACGGCGACGAGCGCGTCGACGACCACGTCAACCGCCGGATGCGCCGCGGCGTGAGCTTCTCGCTGACCTCCGAGGACGAGGTCGAGGCCATGGAGCTCATCAAGGAGATGACCGGCTGGGTCGGCAAGGCCCGGATGACCGTCTCCGGGACCGAGGCGACGATGCACGCCATGCGCGTCGCGCGGGCGTACACCGGCCGCAGCAAGATCGTGAAGTTCGAGGGCCAGTACCACGGCGTGCACGACTACGCCCTGATCTCGGTCACCCCGAACGACGTCTCGACCCTCGGCGCGCTCGACAACCCGGTTGGCCTGGCGTGGGGCCGCGGGATCCCCGAGGCGGTCAGCAAGACGATCATCCCGGCCCGCTACAACGAGATCGCCGTCCTGCGTCGGATCTTCGAGCGCGAGGGCCCCGACATCGCCGCGGTCATCGTCGAGCCGATCATGGGCAACGCACAGGCGATCCTGCCCGAGGAGGGCTTCCACGCGAAGGTGCGGGCGCTGACGAAGGAGTTCGGCTCGCTCCTGATCTTCGACGAGGTCAAGACCGGCTTCCGGATCGCCCGCGGCGGCGCGGCGGAGTACTTCGGCGTGACGCCCGACCTAGCAACCTTCGCCAAGGCGATGGGCAACGGCTACCCGGCAGCGGCCTTCGGCGGAACCACGGAGGTCATGTCCGTGCTGCCCGACAAGGTCAGCCACGGCGGCACGTATGCCGGCAACCGGGTCGCGGCGTCGGCGGCGGTCGCGACCCTCCGGATCCTGCGCGACACGCCGGCACTCGACTCGATCAAGGCGGTCGGGTCTGCCATCCAGGGCGAGCTTCGCGAGGTCCTCAACGCGCGAGGCCTGCCATACGTCTTCACCGGCCACCCGACGATGTTCGGGATCATGTTCCGCGAGGCCGCCCCAACCGAGTACCGCGACTGGGCGAGCTCGGACCACGAGCTCTACGACGCTGTGGCGGTCGGGATGCACGCCCGTGGTGCGATGCCGGAGCCGGATTCGCGCGAACCGTGGTTCCTGTGCGAGGCACACGCACGCGAGGGCGTCGTCGACAGGGTCGCCACGGCGTTCGCCGACTCGCTCGACGCGGCCCTGGAGGCGCGCGTCCAGCACACTGCAGCGGCGAGCGTCCAGCCCTATGGCATGGGCGCCGGCGAGCACCAGGCGGCCGAGCCCGACTGACCGGGCCACGGTCGCCCCGCGGCC
>DATEZX010000199.1:0-6967 GCA_035255225.1 Candidatus Limnocylindrales bacterium | reverse complement strand
CCTCCCGTAGGAGTCTGGGCCGTGTCTCAGTCCCAGTCTGGGTGATCGTCCTCTCAGACCACCTACCGATCGTCGCCTTGGTGAGCCGTTACCCCACCAACGAGCTAATCGGACGCAGGCCCCTCCCGAAGCGCCTTACGGCTTTGGAGATGCGATTGAACGCATCACCATATGCGGTATTAGCCACCCTTTCGGGCAGTTATTCCCCACTTCGGGGCAGGTCACCTACGCGTTACTCAGCCGTCCGCCACTAACGAGTGAGCAAGCCCACTCGTCCGTTCGACTTGCATGTCTCATGCACGCCGCCAGCGTTGATCCTGAGCCAGGATCAAACTCTCCGAAAGAACGCGCAGCCTTGCGGCTGCGACGTCGCTCGAGGGTTTGACCGCTCGCACATCCGTCTTTCCGGATCTCTGCCACTCTTCGGTTGTCAAGGTGCAGCCTGCACCGGGCGCAACGGCATTCGGCGCAGAACCCCAAGTATCGGGCCTGGCCGCCGGGGTGTCAAACGAGCTGGCCCGCCGCGACCGCCGCTCGGGCGCCGGGCTCGAGCACCAGTCTCTCCGCCCTCGGGGACGGTGCCCTAGATCGGGCTGGACTCCATCAGCAGGACGACGAGCCCGCCGGCGATGAACGCCTCGAGAGCCAGCGTCGGAGAGGCGGCGACGCCGGCCGGGCCGACGAGGACAGCGTAGATGACGAGCCCGACCACGGCGGCGGCGAGGACCTTGGAGGCCCGCAGCAGGATCTCGGCGAGGAGCTCCTTCACGCCGACCGTTCCCCGATGGCCCGCCGGCCCTGGAGGGCCCGGATGAGGGTCACCTCGTCCGCGTACTCGAGGTCGCCGCCGACCGGGATCCCGCGGGCGATCCGGGTGACGCTCCCGACCCGGCCGGCCAGGCGCTCGTCGAGATACATCGCCGTCGCCTCGCCTTCCAGGGTCGGATTGGTCGCGAGGATGACCTCCTGGAACGGCTCGCCGGCACGGTCCGCCGCGTCGACCCGCTCCAGGAGCTCGCGGATCCGGAGCCGATCCGGTCCGACCCCGTCGATCGGCGAGATCGCGCCGTGGAGGACGTGGTAGAGACCACGGAACTCGGCCGTGCGCTCGAGGGCCAGGACGTCGAGCGGCTCCTCGACGACGCACAGGCGGCGCGCGTCCCGCCCCGGGTCGCGGCAGATCGGGCAGAGGGGCGCATCGCTGATATTGAAGCAGCGCTCGCAGAAGACGACCTGATCGCGAACCGCGACGAGCGCCGTCGCGAGGGCCCGAGCCTCCGCGTCGGGCGCCCGGAGGAGGTGGTAGGTCAGGCGTTGGGCGGTCTTGGGCCCGATGCCGGGCAGGCGGTTGAAGGCCTCGATGAGCCGCGCCACCGGCTCGATGAGCACGCTTGCCACGGTCGTTCCGTCAGCGTCCCAGGAGGCCGCCGAGGCCCCCGCCCAGGCCGCCGAGGGCGGCCATCTTGCGTTCGGCCAGGCGGCGCGAGGCCTCGAGGGCGTCGTTCACGGCGACGGCCACCAGGTCCTGGAGCATCTCGACGTCGGCCGGATCGACGGCCGAGGGATCGATCGTCACCGTTCGAACGACCTGGGTCCCGGTCACGGTCGCCTTCACGACGCCACCCCCGGCGGAGCCCTCGACCTCGGTCTCGGCGAGCTCGGCCTGGATGCGACCCATCTCCTGCTGCATCTGCATCGCCAGGCGCTGCAGGTTGCCCATCACCAAGGTCCTCCTCGGGTCATGCTCGGTTGAAGTCTGCGGGACCGGCGAGCACGCCGCAGCGCCGCATCAGCCGACCTCGCCACGGTCGGCCGCGTCGTCGCCGAAGATCCGGCGGGCCTGGGCCAGGACGAAGGCGGCGTCGTCGGTCGCGACCTCCGGCACGAGATCGAGGTTCGTCGCGACGCAGCGGACGGCGACCGGGTGGCCGAGGACCGCGGCGATGCCCTCCTCGAGGACGGATCGCCGGCGGTCGGCGACCGATCGGAGGAAGGCCTGGTCCTCGGGGAACCCGAGGGTCACGACCTCGCCTTCGACGCTGATCGGGCGGCACTTCGCGATGAGCGGCTTCGTCGGCGGATGAGCGCTGATGCGCAAGACGACCTCGGGCCAGCGGTCACGGAGCACGGCGAGCTCGCCCCCGACCGGCGGTCCGGGGAGCGCCGCGGTCGTGGGCGCCGCCGTCGTGGGCGCCGCGGTCGTGGGCGCCGCCCCAGGGGCTGGACTGGTCGGCGTCGCGTTCGCGTCGGGAGCGGGCACGGCCCTCACAGTGGCTGGGCCACCATCGCCTGGCCCGGCGGCGGCCGGCCCGCCCGCGACGGGCCCGCTGTCGGGCGGCTCGGGCACGAGATCGCTTGCGTCCGCCGACGTCCTGACGCCGCGATCCCTGGCCGTCGCCGCAGCCCGGCTCCGACTCGCCGGCACCGGCGGCGTCGGCAGCGCGGCAGGGCGCTCGGCGGCGGGTAGACGGGAGAGCGGGGCGGCCTCGGAAACTGTGGCCGCATCCGGGAAGAGGGCCAGGTCGAGCTGCAGCCGGAGGCCTCCCACGCCGGCCCGAGTCGGATCGATGGCCGCGAGGCGACGCGCTGCCGCCGTGAGGTCGACGAGCGGATGGCGGGCGACGGCCGGCTCGGTGCTCGTCCCGACCATCGCCGCTCGGATCGCCTCCACGACCTGGTCGAGGAAGCCGCGCAGGTCGCGACCGCGTTCCTCGAGAGCGTCGAGGATCCGGAGGCCCGACAGGACGTCACCATCGACCAGGGCGGCCACGAAGGCCGAGATCGATTCGCCGTCGGCCAGGCCGAGGAGGTCGCGGACCCGGGCCTCGTCGAGGACGTCCGGCGAGGACGCCAGGAGCTGGTCCAGCATCGACTCGGCATCGCGCATCCCGCCCGCCGCCAGGCGAGCGATCAGGTGCAGCGCCTCGGGCGTCGCGGTCCGGCCGTCGGCCTCGAGGATGCGACTCAGCTTGCCCTCGATCTCGCCGGTCGTCAGGCGCCGGACGTCGAAGCGCTGGAGACGCGACAGGATCGCCGGCGGAAACTCCTCGGGGTGCGTCGACGCGAACATGAACGTCACGAACTCGGGCGGCTCCTCGAGGGACTTGAGGAGCGCGTTCCACGCATCGCGCGTGATCTGGTGCGCCTCGTCGAGGATGTAGACCTTGCGGCGCAGGTCCGTCGGGGCATAGTTGATGCGCTCGCGAAGCTCGCGGATGGCGTCGATCCCGCGATTCGACGCGGCGTCGATCTCGACGAGGTCCATCGCCCGGCCTTCCCGGATGGCGACACACGCCTCGCACACGTCGCACGGGTCGCCGTCCCGGAGGTTCGTGCAGTTGAGGGCCTTGGCCATGATCCGGGCCAGCGACGTCTTGCCCGTGCCACGCGGCCCCACGAACAGGATCGCGTGCGCGACCCGGCCGGTCCGGACGGCGTTGCGCAGCGTCTCGACGACGGCCTCCTGGCCGACGATCTGGCCGAACGTCTGGGCCCGCCAGCGGCGGTAGATGGCCTGGTGCGGCGCGGGCTGGGTCACTCCCCTCCTCTGGGCGGCGAGGCCCATCCGGGCCGGGGCCTTGTCATGCCGTGCACCCTCCGTCGACCATCGGCGCCCGGGCCCACTCCAGAAGGCGGCTCGGACCAGGCCGTTCCGCGGCACCCGTCGAGCTTCGCTGAGTGCTGCTTCCTTCCGGACCTGACACGGTTCGCGATTCGCCGCTGCGCGGGACCCGGTCCTCAACGTCGCCTGGAGGAGCGGCCTCCGAACGCCGGGACCTCGGGAGGGAATTCAGCCCTGCTGGAGCGGATTGCAGGTTCAGGGCACCGCTAGTTCCCCGCCTAGCACGGCCCAGAGAGTCTACCCCGACTGGGTCGCACGCTTCGGCGTCGGCGCCAGCCAGGCCGCCCGGTCGTGGGCGAACCGCACCTCGACCGGGCCCAGGCCGCGCAGCCGCCTGACCGATCGGTCGTACGCCGCCTGGTCGGAAGCCGAGCTGCGACCCTCGCGGCCCGGCCGCTCGAGCCACTCGTCGCGGCTGTAGATCGCCTGGCCCGCGAGGGCGACGCGGCCCCGCCGGGTCGCCACGAGGAGCGACTGGTGGCCGGTGGTGTGCCCCGGCGTCGCGAGGATCGTGATGCCGGGGACGACCTCGACGTCGCCCTCGATGACCTCGTATCGGAGGCCCGGCGCGTTGACCCACGCGTCGATCGTGTAGTCGGGTTCGAGCGCGGCGGCGCGCTCCGCCGCCTGGACGTAGATGGGGATGCCGGTCAGTCGATGGTTCTGGCCGGCGTGGTCGGCGTGGAGATGGCAGTTCGTGGCGGCCCGGACGTCGGGCAGGCCGAGGCCCAGCGAGGCGAGGGCCTCTGGCAGCGGCCGCTCGACGGGGTGGTAGCGAGCGTCGAGGTCCGGGTCGCCGGCGGCCGTGCCGGTGTCGAACAGGAAGACGGAGCCGTCGGATGCCCGCAGGGCGTGGGCCACGACGACGCCCTCCTCACCCGCCCTTGGCTCATCCTCCGGGAAGGTGAACGAGCCGGCGTCGAACGGCAGGATCTCCCAGAGGCCGTCGGGGCCGAACGAACGGCGTCGGCTCACCGGCCCTGCCACCCGGGCTCGCCCGCCCGGCGGCGCGGGGACGCGCGATGGCGGAGAGGGAGGGATTCGAACCCTCGATGGGTTGCCCCATACCGCATTTCCAGTGCGGCGCCATAGTCCACTAGGCGACCTCTCCGCGCAGCCAGCCGCGTCCCGGGCGACGGGCCGCGGTCAGGGTAGATGGGGGCGCGGATCTCGACCGGGGGCGAGTGGCGGAGAGGGTGGGATTCGAACCCACGGTGCTTTCGCACACCGCTTTTCGAGAGCGGCACCATCAACCACTCGGACACCTCTCCGCGGGAGAGGATAGCAAGCGTTCCTCGATGGTCAGCCCAGGCGGCGGGTCAGCCCGGCGTCGAGGCGTACAGCTCCTCGACTTCGTCGCGGCGGATGCCGCTCACGACCTTGAGGCGGCTGCGGAGGCCCGGGTGGGCCGCCAGCTGGAGCGCGCTCCCGGCGGCCCCGTCGCGGGCGTCCGGCACGGCGTAGACGAGCTCCTCGACGTCCGAGTTCAGGAGCGCCCCGACGCACATCGGGCAGGGCTCCATCGTGGAGAACATCGTGACGTCGCGGAGCCGCTCCGCGCCGACCCGGCGCGCCGCCTCGCGCAACGCCACCACGACGGCGTGGGCGGTCGGATCGTCGGTCTCGCGGACGCGATCGTGGGCTCGCGCCACCATCGCCTCGTCGAGGACCGCAACGGCCGCGTGGGGCCGCTCGCCACGCGCCAGCGCCGCCTTCGCCTCGGCCAGCGCCTCGCCCATGTAGAGCTCGTAGTTCACCGATCGATCATACGCGCCGCCGGGGGCCTGCCGGCCGCGACGCGACTACGCAGCCGACTACCATGGACGCGTGGCAGGGCCTCGACGGATCGGCGTGCTGACGGGCGGCGGCGACGTCCCGGGCCTCAACTCGGTCATCAAGAGCGTCACCTACCGCGCCACCGAGCTCGGGATCGAGGTCGTCGGCATCCGGCGCGGCTGGGAGGGCCTGACCCACGTCCGACCCGGTCCCCAGGGCGACCCCGAGTACGTCCTGCCGCTCGATCGCCGGAACACGCGGACGATCGACCGGACTGGCGGCACGATCCTCCACACGACCCGGACGAACCCGGCCCGGATGGCCGAGGCCAGCCTGCCACCGTGGCTCGACCCTGCGAGGGCCGCGGCGATGCGGATGCCCGACGGCCGGTTCGACATGACGCCGGTCGTGCTGGAGCACCTCGAGCAGCTCGGGATCGACGCCCTCGTGACGATCGGCGGCGACGACACGCTGTCGTTCTCGCGAGTCCTGGTCGACCGCGGCGTGCCCCTCGTGGCGATCCCCAAGACGATGGACAACGACGTCCCCGGGACGGAGTACTGCATCGGCTTCTCGTCCGCGATCTCACGGGCCAAGGAGCTCATCGACCGCCAGCGCTCGACCCTCGGCAGCCACGAACGGATCGGGGTCTTCCGGATCTTCGGTCGGGACGCCGGCTTCTCGGCCCTCTTCGCGGCCTACACGACGTCGACCCGCTGCGTCATCCCGGAGGTCCGCTACGACCTCGACCGGCTGGTCGGGCTGCTGGCCGACGACCGTCGGGCGAGCCTCTCGCACTACGCCATCGTCGTGACCGCCGAGGGCGCGATCTGGGAGGGCGCCGACCTCTCGGACATCGGCGCGAGCGACGCCTTCGGCCATCGCCACAAGGCCAACGTCGGCGAGGTGCTCGCCGCCGAGATCGGGCGCCGGACCGGCATCGAGGGCCTGGCGATCGAGCTGACGTACGACCTTCGGAGTGGACAGCCCGACGCTCTCGATCAGATCGTGGCCACGACGTTCGCCAACGTCGCGATGGACCTCGTCGCCGCGGCCCGGTTCGGGCGGATGGTCGCGGTCTGCGAGGGCAAGTACGCCGAGACGGATCTCCCGTCCGCGGGCCAGCGCCCGCGCCGCGTCGATGTCGACTCGATGTACAACGTCGAGCGCTTCCGGCCCCGCTACGACGGCCGGCTGGGCGAGCCGCTGCTGCTGGTCGGCCTGCACTGACCCCGGCCCGGCGGCCGGGACGGGCCCATCGGCACTGTCCGAGCCCCGCGCCGCCGGCCGAACATCGGGCTTCGGAGCAGCGCCGAAGGGCGCCGCCGATCGCGGAGACCCAGCCGTGCCCGATCGCAAGAAGATGACCCTGCCGATGCTCTTCGAGAAGGTCGCCCAGGGCGTCCCGATCACCTGGCTGACCTGCTACGACTATCCGACCGCCTTCCTCCAGGACGAAGCCGGGATCGACATGATCCTGGTCGGCGACAGCCTCGGCATGACGATGCTCGGCTACGACAGCACCCTGCCGGTGACGATGGACGACATGATCCGCCACGCCGCCGCGGT
>DATEZX010000198.1:0-7359 GCA_035255225.1 Candidatus Limnocylindrales bacterium | reverse complement strand
CGCAGCTTGGCGGTCGAGAAGGCCGGCGCCTTGACCGCCACGAACGGCGGCGGCGGGAGGAGGCCGTTCGGCCAGCCCAGCTCGGCCAGGGTTGCGCCGAGCGCGATTCGGACGGCCAGCTCGACCATCGGCACGCTGGTGACCTTGGACACGAACGGCACGGTCCGGGAGGCGCGCGGGTTGACCTCGATGAGGTACACGCCGTCCTCGCGGACGATGAACTGGGCGTTGACGAGGCCTCGAGCCCCGAGGGCCCGGACGACCCGCTCCATCGTGGCGACGATCAGGCCCTGGTCGGCTTCGCCGACGGTCTGAGGCGGGAACAGGCCGACGGAGTCGCCCGAGTGGACGCCGGCCCGCTCGACGTGCTCGAGGAGCCCCGGGATGAGGACCCGCTCGCCGTCGGACACCGCGTCGACGTCGACCTCGGTGCCCTCGAGGTAGCGATCGATCCGGACCGGTCGGTCGGGGTCGACGACGGTCGCCGCGGCCAGCTGACGGACGAGGTCGTCGGGCGAGTAACTGAAGTCGATCGCCAGGCCGCCGATGACGAAGCTCGGCCGGACGATGACCGGGTAGCCGATCCGCTCGGCCAGGGTGAGCGCCTCCTCCACCGAGCGGGCCATCCCGCCCTCTGGTTGCGGGACGCCAAGGCGGTCCAGCAACGTGGCGAAGCGGGTCCGTTCCTCGGCCTGGTCGATCGCCTCGAGATCGCTGCCGAGCAGCTCCACCCCGGCGGCGGCGAGCGGCGCGGCGAGGTTGAGCGGCGTCTGGCCGCCGTAGGCGACGAGGGCCGGGATCCGCCGGGCATTCGCCTCGCCCTCCGCCTCGCTCTCGGCGTCGACGACGGCGAGCACGCTCTCGGCATCGAGCGGCTCGAAGTACAGCCGGGTCGAGGCGTCGAAGTCCGTCGAGACCGTCTCGGGGTTCGAGTTGATCATGACCGCCGACCAACCCAGCTCGCGGAGGGTCGCGGCGGCCTTGACCGCGCAGTAGTCGAACTCGATCCCCTGCCCGATCCGGACCGGGCCGCTGCCGATGACGAGCGCCGCGGGCCGCGGGGCCGGCGGCGCCTCCGGCGCCGAGCCGGCCGCGGCGTAGGTCGCGTAGAAGTACGGCGTCTCGGCGGCGAACTCGGCGGCGCAGGTGTCGACCATCGCATAGCCAGGCCGGATGCCGAGCGCTCGCCTGGCGTCTCGGATGGCCGCGAGCTCGACGCCCGCCAGCTCCGCGAGGTCGTGATCGCCGAAGCCGGCCCGCTTGGCCGTGGCGAGCAGCTGGGCCGCGGGCCGGTCGTTCGGCTCGGCCAGGCGACGACCGACCGCCTCGACGTCACGCTCGAGGGCGACGTTGCGTGCCAGCTCGGCGAGGAACCACGCCGAGATCCCGGTGGCGATCCCAATCGCCGCGGTGGGAACGCGGCGCCGAAGGAGGGCCATGACTCGCCACAGCCGGTCGTCGGACGGGGTGAGGAAGCCCCGCAGCGCCTCGCCCGCCGCATCGGCGTCGCGGTCACGGACGGCCGCGGCGAGTCGATCGACCTCGAGCGACCAGGCCGCATCCTCGGCGAGCATCCCGGCGCCTGCCTGCTCGAGGCCCCGAAGGGCCTTGTTGAGGGCCGCCCCGAACGTCCGGTCGATGGCCATGACCTCGCCGGTCGCCTTCATCTGGCTGCCGAGCGACCGGTCAGCCCGCGGGAACTTGTCGAACGGGAAGCGCGGCAGCTTGACGACGACGTAGTCGAGAGCCGGCTCGAAGGCCGCCACGGTCGTGCCCGTGATCGCGTTCGGGATCTCCGCCAGCCGCCGCCCGACCGCGATCTGCGCCGCGACCCGCGCGATCGGGTAGCCGGTCGCCTTGCTCGCCAGCGCGCTCGATCGCGAGACGCGCGGGTTGACCTCGATGACCGCGTAGTCGCGGTAGTCCGGCGAGAGCGCGAACTGGACGTTGCAGCCGCCCTCGACGCCGAGCGCCCGGATGATCGCCAGCGCCGCGCTCCGTAGCCGCTGGTGGACCGGGTCGGGCAGGGTCTGGACGGGGGCGACGACGATCGAGTCGCCGGTGTGGACGCCGAGCGGGTCGACGTTCTCCATCGAACAGACCGCGATGCACGTGTCGTCGGCGTCGCGCATGACCTCGTACTCGATCTCCTGCCAGCCCACGAGGCAGCGCTCGACCATGACCTGACCGATCGGGCTGGCGCGCAGCCCGGCCCGGACCCGCTCGCGGTAGTCGGCCTCGGTCTCGACGATCCCGCCACCGGTCCCACCGAGCGTGAACGCCGGGCGGATGATCGCCGGCAGGCCGATCGCCTCGAGGGCTGCCGTGACGCTCGCCTCGCGCTCCGTTGGGCCGCCGCCCTCGACGATCGCCGAGGGGGCGTAGGGCTGCCCGATCGCCTCGAGGAGGTCCCGGAAGGCCTCCCGATCCTCGGACATCTCGATCGCCCGGAGCGGCGTGCCGAGGAGCCGGACGCCGTGGCGCTCCAGCACGCCGGCGTTGGCGAGGTCCATGACCAGGTTGAGCGCCGTCTGCCCACCGAGCCCGGCCAGCAAACCCTCCGGCCGCTCTCGGGCGATGATCGCCTCGATCGCCTCGACCGTCAGCGGCTCGAGGTAGACGGCGTCGGCGACGTCGGGGTCGGTCATGATCGTCGCCGGGTTCGAGTTGACGAGGATCGTCCGGACACCCTCGCCGCGGAGGGCGCGGCAGGCCTGGGTCCCGGCGTAGTCGAACTCGGCGGCCTGGCCGATGACGACCGGCCCCGAGCCGATGATGAGGACCGAGGCCGGCTTCGTCACAGGCTGGCGAGGAAGCGGTCGAAGACGGCCATCGCATCGAGCGGCCCGGGAGCGCCCTCGGGGTGGTACTGGACGGTCTCGATCGGCAGGTCGCGATGGCGCAGGCCCTCGACCGAGCTGTCGTTCAGGTTGACCTGGCTGACGCGGAAGCCGCTCGACGGCGGCAGCGAGTCGGCGATGACCTGGACCTCGTGGTTCTGGGCCGTCACCTGGACGAAACCGGTGTCGAGGTCCTGGACCGGGTGGTTGGCGCCGTGGTGGCCGAACCGCAGTCGCTTCGTGTCGGCCCCGGCGGCCCGGGCCACGATCTGGTGGCCGAGGCAGATCCCGAGCATCGGCCGGCCGGCGTCGATGACGGCCCGCGCGAGCGCGACCTGGGCCGCCAGCCGCGCCGGGTCACCGGGGCCCGGCGAGAGCACGACGCCCGCCACCTCGGGATCGAGGACGTCGCCCGCGGTCGCCGTGTGCGGGAAGACCCGCACCCGGGCGCCTCGTCGCCGGAGGCTGCGCACGATGTTCGACTTGAGGCCGAGGTCGACGGTCGCCACGAGCGGCCCACCGTCCGCCGGGCTCCCGATGTCGGTGATCGCCTCGGGCGAGACCTCGCCGACGAAATCCTGGTCCTCCCAGCGGGGCACGGACCTGGCGAGCCCGATCGCCTCCTCGCGGCTCAGCGCGCCCGGCAGGCCGATCCGGCCGCGGAGGCTGCCGGTCGCCCGGAGATGGCGGGCCAGGGCCCGCGTGTCGACGCCGGCGATCGCCGGGATGCCATGGTCCCGCAGGAGAGCGGCGAGCTGCCGCGCATCGTCCAGAACCGCGGCCGTGGCATTCGCCACGACGAGCCCCCGGAGCCAGGGCCGCAACGACTGGTCGTCGTCCGGCAGGCGACCATAGTTGCCGATCAGGGGATAGGTCATGACGACGACCTGGCCGGCATACGACGGGTCGGTGCAGACCTCCTGGTAGCCGGTCTGGCTGGTGTTGACGACGAGGTCACCGCCCGCGGCCGCCCGCGCCCCGAAGGCGAAGCCCTGGAAGACCGACCCGTCCTCGAGCGCCAGGAGCGCCGGGCCGAGGTCGCCGATGCGTGGATCGACGACCGCGCTGGCGCGCGGCAGCGGAGGCGTGATCACGCCGGTGCGATCCTCCTTGCGGGCCTCTCGGGACCGACTGCCGGCCTCACGGGACCGGCTCCAAGGGTCGGCACAGGGTAGCACGTGAGCTCGCGTGGTCTCCCACCCGCTCAACGCGCGCGTCGCATCCACCGCGCGCGGCGAGGGCGGCCCACTCGCAACCCGCTCTCGGTCCGCTCGCGACCCGGTCTCGGTCCGCCTAGCGGCCCGCCGGCGTTCCTCCGACGAGCCCGACGCGATGCGCGACGGCCGCCGCCTCGGCCCGATTGGCGACGCCCAGCTTGGCCAGGATGTTGGACACGTGGACGCTTGCGGTCTTGCGGGTGATGAACAGGGCGTCGGCGATCTGCTGGTTCGTCCAGCCCTCGGCGAGGAGCGGCAGGACCTCCCGCTCGCGCGCCGTGAAGCCAAAGGGATCGGGGCCACCCGCTCGACCACCGGGCGCAGCTCCCGCTCTGCCAGACCCCTGACCCGCAGTCGCTTGACCCGCGGCCGCCTCTCCAGCCGACGCCTTCGCACTTGGCTCGGCGAGGACGAGCCGAGCAGCTCGGGCCAGGGCGTCGATCCGGGCCATGAGCGGCTCGGCGCGAAGGCCGGCCGCCGTCAGTCGCGACGCGCGGAAGAGCTCGATGGCGTGGGCACGATCGCCGCCCGAGGCGAGGACCGCCGCCGCCTCCCGGAAGCGGGCGTAGGCCGCCGGGTACGGCCGGCCGAGGGCCAGCCATCGCTCGACGACGGCGTGCCATGCCTCCGGAGTCCCATGGCCCGACAGGCGACTCCGCTCCGCGGCCAGCTGAGCGAGGATCGCCGCGCCGCGCTCCCCCGCCACGATCGCTGCGCCGTCGCCGAGCGCCGCCTCGATCGCCGCCTCGACGTGGGCGAGCAGGCCGGCGCCCGGCCCTGTCGGATCGGTGGCCGTCGCGTCGCCGCGTTCGCGCGCGTCGGCCTCGCCCCGGATGACGAGCATCGCCAGCCAGGCGAGGGACGGGTCCGGCGCCTCGCCCGATGACAGGGCCGCCAGGCCCGCCGCCGCCACCTGGCGGACCGCAGAGAGGTCGCCGCGCTCGACGGCGAGCTCGCCCTGAGCCGCCAGGAAGGCCGTCGCGAACTCGCTCGACGGGCGGCGCTCGAGGATCGCGCCGGCCCGCCGCAGGAGGACTCCCGCCTCGGCGAAGCGACCGCGCCAGACCAGCAGCCGGCCGCGCTGGACGAGGAGCCACAGCTCGGCCCTGTCCGAGCTGCCGCCACGCAGGCCCTCGCCGGTCGCGCGCTCGGCGTCGTCCCACAGGCCCATCGCGAGCTGGGCCTTCGCCGCGTAGCCGAGCAGCACGCCGCCGTAGGTCCGTGCGATGCCGAGGCGCTTCACGTCCTCGTAGCCCTGGAGCGCCGCGGCCAGCGAATCGCGCGAGCGGCCGACACGGTCGAGGAGGGCGACGTAGTTGGTGATGCCGAGCGCGATGCCCTCGACGGCGCCGATGGTCTCGGCCAGCCGTCGGCCATCGAGGAACGTCGCGAGCCCGCCCTCGACGTCGCCGGTCGCGGCGAGGTCCCAGCCGAGGACGCCGAGGGCCAGCGCGGCTTCGCCGATCGCGCCGACCTGGGTCGCCATGGCGATGGCCTCACGCGCGACCGCGATCGACGCCGCATGGCGGCCCGCGAAGAGGAGGATCCCGGCCTGTTGGGCCAGGGCCCGCGCGCGGGCCCTGCTCGGCGGCGAGGCCGGGATGAGGCGGAGCGCCGCGTCCACGGCCCTCGCGGCCCCCTGCCGGTCGCCGGCCTCCCAGAGGTACCACCGGAGCCGGTTGTGCAGGTCGCCGGCGGCGGTCGGGTCGTGGGCCTCGTCGACCCCGGCCACGGCCGCCCGGCCGAGCTCAACCGCCCGCGAGTACTCGCCGGCCAGGAGCGCGCACTCGGCGGCCCGCGCCGTCAGCTCGACCCCGGACAGCCCGGCGACCTCGTCGGGGTCTGGCACCCGCGATGCCAGGTCGCGAGCGCGGTCCCACAACCGGAGGGCCTCCGGCCAGGCGTAGACCCGCTCGGCACCAAGCGCGGCGTCGACGGTCGGCCCGAGGGCTCGCCGCGGCTCGCCCGCGGCGTCCCAGTGGCGGGCCAGCTCGGCCGCCGTGACGGAACGGGGGTCGCGCGCCTGGCGCGCCTCGAGCGCCTGCGCGAACGCGGCGTGGAGGGCCGCCCGCTCGGCCGGGAAGAGCTCCCCGTCCACGGCCTCCTGGAGGAGGGCGTGCCGGAACGACGACACGGCCTCGCCATCGATCGTCGGGCGGACCAGGATCCCGGCGTCCACCGCCTCGCGCAGGGCGACGGCGAGTTCGAGGGGTGGGATGCCGATGGCCGCGGCCAGGAGGTCATCGTCGATCCGACGCCCCGCCGCCGCTGCCGCGCGGAGGACGTCCCGAGCCCGCGGTCCGAGGCTGGCGACGCGGGCCGCGAGGACATCACGGAGCACCGGGGGCAGGTCCTCACGACCGGCCCCGGCCAGCACGAGCTCCTCGACGTAGAACGGGTTGCCGTCGCTGCGCGCGAGGATCCGGTCGACGAGCGAGGCGTCCGGGGCGTCGTCGAGGAGGCTCTCCAGCTGCTCCATGACCTCGTCACGCCCGAAGGGCGCGAGGTCGATCCGCTCGACGTGCTCGTCCCGCTCCAGCTCGGCGAGGAAGGCGAGGCGACCCGAGACCGCCGCCATGGCGTCCGTGCGCACCGTGAGGACGAGCATCGCCTGCTCGTCGCGCAACGCCCGCGAGAGCAGCCCCAGGAGCTCGCGCGTCGACTGGTCGGCCCACTGGACGTCCTCGACGATGACGACGAGCGGCTGCGTCGCGGCCAATCGCTCGAGGGCGCCGACGATGAGCTCGAACAGTCGCGCCTGGGCCGTTGGGTCGCTGCCGTCGCCCGCCTGGACCGCGGACTCGCGTGGCGCGAGCTCCGGCAGCAGCCGTGTCAGCTCGCCGCGACCCGGCCCCAGGAACGCGGCCCGGGCGCCTTCGGGAATCGTCGCCAGCGCCGCACGCAGGATCTCGACGATCGGCGCATACGGCAGGCCCTCGTCGCGGCCCTCGAGGCACGCGCCCTGGAGGACGAGGGCCCGCTCGGCCACGAGCTCCGCAAACCGCTCGACGAGCCGCGTCTTGCCGACCCCCGCGTCGCCACCGACGACGACCGTCCGACCGGCGCCGCCCTCGACTTCGCCGAGCATGGCGAGCAGGCGGGCGAGCTCGCGTTGCCGCCCGACGAACGCTCGCCGACCGAGCACCTCGACCACGGCCGGCCGATCATACGGCCCCGCCGGGGTCGGGTTTCGGCGTCTGACGCGGCTCGCTGGCTGGCGGGCCGGGGCCGGGCGGCGCGCGGCCGGGTGGCTAGGCGGCGTCGGCCGCGACGAGCGCGAGGCGCAGCTTGGTCCGGGCGCG
>DATEZX010000197.1:0-10883 GCA_035255225.1 Candidatus Limnocylindrales bacterium | reverse complement strand
CGTCCACCTCCCGCCGGACCTCCTGGCGGCCGCACGGCTGTTCCGGGACGCGCTCAGGTCGGCCGCCGGCGCCTGATCCGCGTCGATACCCCTCTCTGCCCGAAGACCGTTCCTGCCAAGCAGGGCAACCCGGCCCTTCCGGCGGGCTCGGCGGTAGTTGAATATCGGTCGCGGTATGCAGCAGTCAGATCGGCCATGGACGCCCCCCGAGCAGCGACAGCTGGGGGACGAGCGGACCCGCTACGGGCGGAAGACGCTGGTCGAGCAGGCCGGCGACCTCGTCGACGCGATGCGTGGCCATCCGGTCGCGCTCGGGGTCATCGGCGTGATCATCGCGATCGCGGCGATCCTGTGGTTCCTCTCCGGCCGACCGGTGAAGCCTGCGGACCTGACCGTCGGCGACTGCCTGTACGTCGCGCTGCCATCGAACGTGGACGTCACGCCTGACCGCCCGATCGGCCAGCCGACCGACGTCGAGGCGGTGCTCATGACCGGCGGCGCCGAGACGGCGCCATGCAATGGGTCGCACGGCCACGAGGTGTCGGCGATCGTCGGGCTCGCGCTGCCGTTGCCCTCGGGCGTCGTGCCAACCCAGGCCACCCTCCGGTCCTACGCCCAGACGGTCTGCGAACAGGCGTTTCCGGGGTATGTCGGCGGACCGCTCACGGGATCGACGTACCAGACCTTCGCTGCCGTCCCGACGACTGACGCCTGGAACGCGGGGCAGCGCTCCGGGGTGTGCCTGGTGGCCCGAGCCGACGGGGGTTGGATGACGCATCCTGCCCGCAACAGCGGGGAGTAGCTCGAGGAGTCTTCGAATGCGCCTCCAGGACAAGGTCACGATCATCACCGGCGGAGCCAGCGGGATGGGCCGCGTCGCGGCCCGGATGTTCGCCGCGGAGGGCGCCAAGGTCGTCGTGGCGGACGTGACAGGCCCGGCCGCGCAGGCGGTGGTCGACGCGATCAAGGCCTCGGGCGGCCAGGCGGTCGCGGTCGTCGCCGACGTGTCGAAGGAGGCCGACGCGAGGCGGATGGTCGACGAGGCGGTCGCCGCCTTCGGCCGTGTCGACGTCCTCTACAACAACGCCGGGATCATGCCCGAGGCCGACCACTCGGTCATCGACACCGCGGTCGAGGACTGGGACCGGGTCATGGCCGTCAACGTCCGGGGCGTCTTCCTCGGCTGCAAGTACGTGATCCCGAAGATGCTCGCGCAGGGCTCGGGCTCGATCATCAACATCTCGAGCTTCGTCGCGATCCTCGGCTGCTCCAACCCGCAGGACGCCTACACCGCGTCGAAGGGTGCGGTCCTTGCCCTGACGAAGTCGCTGGCGGTCCAGTTCGCACCGAAGGGCGTCCGGACGAACGCGATCTGCCCGGGCCCGGTGGAGACCCCGCTGCTCATGGACTGGCTGGTCAAGGACGAGGAGGCCAAGCGGATCCGGCTCGCCCGGAACCCCACCGGGCGATTCGGAAAGCCCGAGGAGATCGTCCAGGTCGCGATCTACCTGGCGTCCGACGAGTCGAAATGGACGAACGGTTCATCGTTCGTCATCGACGGCGGGATCACCGTCAACTACTTCTAGGCGGGCATGTAGGGCAGGTAGTCCGGCCACCACATGGCGCGGTCGACGGCCGGCTCGATCTGGTCGTCGTGGAGCGAGCGGCCGTAGCCGCTGTCACGGAACTCGCGGACGAGCGCAACGGCGATCGTCCGGGCCGCGACCCGCAGGTCGTCGATCGGCGGATAGACCGCGCCGGACGCCCGCCGCGCCGGCGAGACCAGGCTCGCCAGCTGCTTGGCGGCGACGAGGAACGCCTGGTCGGTGACCTCGCGCGCCTCGGCGACGATCGCGCCCAGCCCCACGCCCGGGAAGATGAACACGTTGTTCGCCTGGGCGATCGTCCGCGGCACGCCGTTCACGGGCACCGGCGGGAACGGCGAGCCCGTCGCCACGAGGGCTCGGCCGTCCGTCCAGGCGAGGATGTCGACGGGCTGGGCCTCGGTGTTCGCGCTGGGATTCGAGAGCGGCAGGATGATTGGTTCCGGATCGTTCGGCGCGATCGCCCGGATGAGCGCCTCCGTGAACGTCCCGGCGTGGGCGGTCGTGCCGACGAGGATCGTCGGCTTGAAGGCGGCCGCGACGGCGACCGGGTCCGCCGTGGCGGCGTCGTCGGCGAGGCCGAGCGCGGCGAGCCGGGTCGCCGAGAGCGAGAACCGTCGCTGGTCGTCCGCGATCTGGCGGCGGTCGTGGATGAGCCCGTGGCTGTCGAGCAGGACGATCGAGCCCCCGATCTCCTCGCGCGACGCGCCCTCGGCCTCGAGCTGGCGCGCCAGGAGGCTCGCGATGCCGATCGCCGCCGCGCCCGCACCGAGGAACATCGCCCGCTCGCCGCGCAGACCGCCCCGTGAGGCGCGGGCCGCGAGGAGGCCGGCGAGGACGACCGCGCCGGTGCCCTGGACGTCGTCGTTGAAGCTCGGCAGGCGGTGGCGGTAGCGCCCCAGGATCCGGAGGGCGTTGTGCTGCTTGAAGTCCTCCCACTGGACGAGCGCCCGCGGGAACACCCGCCCGACCGCGTCCACGAACGCCTCGAGCATCTCGTCGTAGGCCTGGCCGCGAAGCCGCCGGCCGCGGTAGCCGAGGTACAACGGGTCGTCGAGCAGCTCCTCGCGGTCCGTGCCCACGTCGAGCGAGACCGGCAGCGTCCACGATGGATAGATCCCGGCCGCTGCCGTGTACAGCGTGAGCTTCCCGACCGGGATGCCCATCCCGCCGGCGCCCTGATCGCCGAGGCCGAGGATCCGCTCGTTGTCGGTCACGACGAGCAGACGGACGTCGCCCGACGCGCCGCCCTCGAGGATCTCGTCGATGTGGCCGATGTCGTCCGGCGTGATCCAGACGCCGCGGGCCCGCCGGAAGATGTGGCTGTACTCCTGGCACGCCCGGCCGACGGTCGGCGTGTAGACGATCGGCGCGAACTCCTCGAGGTTCGAGACGAGGAGGCGGTAGAACAGCGTCTCGTTGCGGTCCTGCAGGGCCGCCAGGCCGATGTACTGCTCGAGGGCGTCGGGCTTGCGCCGGACGTGCTCCAGCTCGAGGGCGACCTGCTCCTCGATCGTCGCAACGTGCCGCGGCAGCAGGCCTGCGAGGGCGAACGCTGCGCGCTCGTCCTCAGGGAAGGCCGTCCCCTTGTTCAGCAGCGGGGTGCCGAGGAGGTCGGCCCCCTGGCGGCCCACGCGGATCGGCCCGCAGGGCGCCTCGAGGGTTCGGCCATTGGAGGTGACGAGACCAGGGACGCGATCCAGCACGGTATCCACGCGGCCACGGTAGCCAGCGCCGTCAGCCGCTCGACAGGGCCGAGGCGCCCGCACGCGAGTGGGCCATCGGGCCCGTCTCGGGCCCTCCCACCGGTCAGGCCTGGTGGCGCAGGCGTCGGAGCGTGTCGGAGGTGCCGGAGACGATCAGGCCGTCGCCGCGGGCGAGGACGCGATCCGGCGGCGGATTCGCCTCGTAGCTGCCCGGCCCACGCACGATGGCGAGAGGATGGATGCCTTCCTCGATGAGGGACTGGACGGTCCGGCCGACGAGCTGATCGCCCTCGTCGACCTCGAGCTCCTCGATCGTGAACGCGAGCTCGCCGTGGGACAGGGCAAGGTCGATGAAGTCCGCGACTCGGGGACGGATCGCGAGCTCGGCGATCTGGCGACCCGCCCGGGTGTACGGCGAGACCGCACGGTTCGCGCCGGCCTGGAGGAGCTTGGCCTCGGTGCCCTCCTGGTTCGCCCGCGCGACGATCAGGAGGTCCTTGTTGATGGCTCGCGCCGACAGCGTCACGTAGACGTTGTTGGCATCCGAATCGACCGTCGTGATGAGGCCTCGCGCCCGCTCGACACCGGCCTTGCGCAGCACCGCGTCGCTCGTCGCGTCCCCCTCGACGACGAGGTGGCCGTCGCGCCGCGCCGGCTCGAGGGAGGCCGGGTTCACGTCGATGATGACGAACGGGATGCCGGCGTGCGCCAGCTCGACCGCGACGGTCGTGCCGACCCGCCCGTAGCCGCACAGGATGAAGTGGCCCCGGAGCGTCGCGACCGCGTCGTCCATTCGTCCACGCTCCCTCCGCCCACTCGTCACGTCAGCCAGGACCGCCTCGGCCACGATGCCCACCGTCCCGAAGATGATTCCCACCCCGGCGATGGCCAGGAGCATCGTCCACACGCGGCCGGCCTCGTGGAGCGGGACGACCTCTCGGAACCCGACCGTCGTCAGGGTGATCACGGTGAAATACACCGCGTCCTCGAGGGAGGCCCCCTCGAGGACGACGTAGCCGAGGCTGCCGAGGACGACGGCCGCCACGACGATCAGGAGCCAGCGGCGGACGTGGCTCGCCGTCGTG
The DNA here is from genome assembly GCA_035255225.1 of Candidatus Limnocylindrales bacterium. Classification (GTDB taxonomy): domain Bacteria; phylum Chloroflexota; class Limnocylindria; order Limnocylindrales; family CSP1-4; genus UBA5189. The sequence goes on along the minus strand of DATEZX010000197.1, from coordinate 6,488 downwards.
CCGAGCGACAGCACCGGAGGCGACATCGACCCTGGTCGGTCCACCGCGCTCGAACTGTAGGCCGGTGAGTGGCCCGGCGTATGATCGGCCGACCTCCTCCCCCGCCAATCCGGCATACGCCCCGAGGTTCCCGCCATGGCCGTCGAGCAGCCCGCCAAGCCCGCCAGTCCCGAGATCGCCACGTTCCGGATGGTCATCGGAGGCCAGCCTGCCGACGCGGCGGACGGGCAGACGTTCGAGGTCGTCAACCCGGCCGACGGGCAGGTCGTCGCCACCGCGCCACTCGGCGGCAAGACCGACGTGGACCGGGCCGTCGCCGCGGCCCAGAAGGCGTTCGAGGATCCGAAGGGCTGGGCCAGCTGGCCGGCCGGGAAGCGCGGCCGGATGCTCGCCAAGTACGCCCAGGTCGTGAAGGACCACACGGAGGAGCTGGCCTGGCTCGAGACGCGCAGCATCGGCAAGCCCATCTCGAGCTCGAAGGACGAGATCACCGGTGTGAGCCTCGTCTTCGACTACTACGCCGGGGCGGCCAACAAGATCTTCGGCCAGACGATCCCGGTCACGAAGCAACCGAGCATCGACATCACGCTGCGCGAGCCGATCGGTGTCGTCGGGCTCATCGTCCCCTGGAACTTCCCGGCCTACATGGCCAGCTGGAAGCTCGGGCCGGCCCTGGCGGCCGGCAACACGTGCATCCTCAAGCCCGCGTCGTACTCGCCCCTGACCGCCATCCGCCTCGGCGAGCTGGCCCTCGAGGCCGGCATCCCGGCGGGCGTCGTCAACGTCGTCACGGGGCCGGGCGGAACGGCCGGCGCGTCGATCGCGGCCCATCCCGGCGTGGGCAAGGTGGCCTTCACCGGCGAGACCACGACCGGCCAGGAGATCATGCGGCTGGCCTCGAGCAACGTGAAGAAGGTCAGCCTCGAGCTCGGCGGCAAGAGTCCCAACGTGGTCTTCGCCGACGCCGACCTCGAGCGGTTCGCGGCCGAGTCGCCGTACAGCGTCTTCGACAACTGCGGCCAGGACTGCTGCGCCCGCAGTCGGATCCTCGTCGAGCGATCGGCCCATGACCGCGTCGTCGAGCTCTTCGTCGAGGCAACGAAGAAGGTCAAGGTCGGCGACCCGGCCGATCCGGCGACCGAAGTCGGGACGCTCGTCTCGTTTCGCCAGCGCGAGGTGGTCGCCGGCTACGTCGACGCCGGCCGCGCCGAGGGGGCCAAGCTCATGGTCGGTGGAGTAGCCCCGACCGAGCCCGCGCTGTCGAAGGGCGCCTACCTCATGCCGGCTGTCTTCGATGGGGTCACGACCGACATGAGGATCGCCCGCGAGGAGATCTTTGGGCCGGTCGTGGCGGTCATCCCGTTCGACACCGAGGCCGAAGCCATCGCCCTCGCCAACGCCACGCCGTACGGCCTGTCCGGCTCGGTCTGGAGCCGCGACATCGGGAAGGCCCTCCGGACCGCGAAGGGCATCCAGTCAGGCGTCCTGAGCGTGAACTCGAACAGCTCGGTCCACCGCGAGGCGCCGTTCGGCGGCTACAAGATGTCCGGCATCGGGCGCGAGCTGGGGATGTCGGCGATCGAGCTCTACACCGAGGTGAAGAACATCTTCATCGACCTCACCTAGGCCGCGGCGCACCCCTCGATCCGGCGGGCGGCTGCCGCCCGCGATCAGCGCCAGACCCCGTCGGGTGCCTGGATCTCGTGGGGGGTCGTCTTCCCGGACACCGAGTCGATCTGGAAGGCCAGCGACGGGGCGATCTCGGTCCCGCGGTGACGCAGGAAGATCTGCGACCAGTCGCTCGGCGGGACCATGACGTGCCACGAGATGTCGAGCTCCCAGTCCGTCGAGAAGAACAGGTGGTGCTCCACGATCAGGACCCACGGCGCCGGGACGCTCTCCCACACCGTGGCGCCGGTGATCCCGAGCTCGGGTCGGTTGGCCGCCAGCCATTCGATGAACGGCGCCAGGTGGCTTCGCGCCTCCTGCTCGAGCTGGTTGACCTCCGGCGTGAGGGTCATCTCGCGAGTCTCGGTCCGGGAGACGCCGCCACGCTTCGCGACGATCGTGACGCTGGCCTTGCTCTGGTCGCAGTCGCTCGCGCAGGCGAGGCCTGTGACGGTGACCTCGGCCACGCCGCCCGGGAGCACCTGGGCCGGCTGCACGGACGCCGTACCGCCGGCGACGGCGGCGTCGATGGCCACCGGACCGTCTGCCGGGCTGCCGTCGACGGACACCAGGAGGACCACCTTCGAGCCACTCTGAATGATGCCGGTGAAGCGCGCCGGCACGACGGTCAGGTTGAACGCCGCTGTGCCCGGTGTCGGGCTCGGCTGGATCGGCGACGGGCCGTTGCTCGGAGATGGAGTCGGGCTGCTGCCCGGCCCGCAGCCTGTGAGTGAAATCGAGAGCGCGATGACGAGCGCTGGCGCGACGATGCGACGGTGTGGACGGTCCATGATCGAACCCCTGGACGCCTGGCCTCTGGATCGACGACCTGGTCGGGGTCACGACTGCCGGGCGGCTCGGCGACGCGAGGTCAGGGGGGACGGAGCCTCGCTTGGGGCCGAGCGCTCGGCCGGCTTCGCTCGATCAGATCGCCCCACCGACGGCCGACGGCCGCTGCGGGTTCCCGGTCAGTGCGACAGCGAGGACGGCCCCGGCCTGAGCCCCGGGTGGCGGCGGGCCAGCCAGTCGGCGATCGCCCAGTAGGTCGTCTTGAAGGCGATGCCGTCCCACGGGATGGCGGCGGGCTCGAAGCTCCGGACCTCGAGCGACTCCGGGCTCGTTCGTGGCTCACCGCCGACGATCCGGGCCTCGAAGGCGATGACGACGACGGCTGCCTCGAGGCGGGTGTAGAGCCCGACGATCTCGCCGGGCTCGATGACGAGGCCCGTCTCCTCGAGCGTCTCGCGACGGGCCGCCTCGGTGACCGTCTCATCGACCTCGAGGAAGCCTCCCGGCTGGGCCCACGAGCCGATTCCGGGCGCGATGCCCCGGCGGAGCAGCACGAGCTCGCCGACGTCGGTGACCGGGAGGGTCGTCACGACGAGGCGCGGGTTGACGTAGGCGACGAAGCCGCATGACGGGCAGGCGAGGCGGTGGCGCTCCTCGCCGGGGATCTCGCCGAAGCGAAGCTCGCTGCCGCAGCGGGAGCAGTAGTTGAGCGACGATGCGAGCCAGTCCGGGACGCCCCTGCCGGACTCGATGTCGGTCGGGCGGCCATCCGGACCGCGGAACGGGGACGCCGAACCCGCAGGCCCGGTGGGGCGTGGCTCGTCGGTCATGCGAGCAGGACGATGAGCGAGGCTGCGGCGATGACAAGCAGCCCGATCGTCCCGGCGAGGACCCACGACAGGCGGAACAGGCCGCGTCCACGGTCGATCGGCATCCAGGCCCAGGCGCTGCGCCAGATCCGCAGGACCGCGTCGCCATTGGCGAGGACCAGCAGCGGACCGGCGATGAGGACGCAGAGCTTCACGAGGGGGCTTCCGAGCGCCGACCCGGTCTCGAGCGCCGTGATGGCGATTGCCCCCGCGACGAGGGCGATCGCCGAGAGGTTGATGTAGTACGACTGGAGGGGCGTCGGGGCCGTCTCGGGAATCCGGTCGGGCACGCGGACTGGTGCCGGTCCGGCCGCCGTCGTGCCTCGGTCGTCGAGCACCGGCTGGCGGTCGAGGACCGGCATGCCCGGCTCCCACCGCGGGTCGTCCATGGCGGGAAGCCTAGAGCGGGACCTCGTTGGACGGATCCGTCATGACCATTCGGGTCTGGTCGGCCCGGTAGGCCGTGAGTCGGCGTGAGATCCCAAGGTCGGTGAGGGCCAGGATCTCGACCGCGAGGAGAGCGGCGTTCTCGGCGTTGCCGATCGCCACGGTCGCAACCGGGACGCCGCGCGGCATCTGGACGATCGACAGGAGCGAGTCGAGGCCGCCGAGGTGCTGGGTCGGGATGGGCACGCCAATGACCGGCAGGGTCGTCTTCGAGGCCAGCATGCCCGGCAGGTGGGCCGCGCCGCCGGCGCCGGCGATGATGACCTTGATCCCGCGGCCCGGCGCGGTCTCGGCGTAGCGGAACAGGTGGTCCGGCGTGCGGTGCGCCGACACGACGCGGAGCTCGCAGGGGATGTCGAGCCGCTCCAGGACGGCAGTCGCCTGCTCGAGGACCGGGAAGTCGGAGCGGCTGCCGCCGACCACGCCGACCAGCGGCGCGGCCCTCGACCCGGCCATCGACCCAGCCGGCGCGGGGCTCGAGCCTGGCGACCCGGCCATCGACCTACCTCCAGCTCAGCTTCGCCCGAGCCTCGCGGGCGGCGGCGAGCGCCGTGGCGACGTCGGGGCCGAGCGCGTTGACGTGGCCCATCTTCCGCCGCTCGAACACGTCGCGCTTGTCGTAGAGGTGGAGGTGGACGTCGACTGCCCTGAGCGCCTCGGCCACGCCCGCGAGGTTCGCCGGGCGGCGCGAGCCCTCGCCCAGGACGTTGACCATCGCGGCGGCGGGAGCGCGCATCGAGACGTCGCCGAGGGGCAGGCCACAGATCGCCCGGAGGTGCTGCTCGAACTGGCTCGTGGCGGCGCCCTCGATCGTCCAGTGGCCGCTGTTGTGGACCCGCGGCGCGAGCTCGTTGACGACGAGCGAGCCGTCGGGCATGAGGAACAGCTCCGCGGTCAGGATCCCGACCAGGCCCATCCCGGTCGCCAGGAGCTCTCCGAGCTCGCGAGCCGCGATGTCGACGCTCGGAGGGACGCCGGCCGGGACCGTCGACTCGACCAGGATCCCGTCGTCGTGGACGTTCCGAGCCGGCGGGTAGACGGCCAGCGTCCCGTCTGCGGCGCGGGCGACCACGACGGACAGCTCGGCCTCGAAGACGAGCTCTCGCTCGAGGATCATCGGCGCGTCGAATGGCATCGCGGCGACGCGCGTCTCGACGTCGGCGTCGGTCGCGAGGCGCCACTGGCTCCGACCGTCGTACCCGCCGATGCTGGCCTTGAGCCGCGCGGGGTAGCCGAGCTCGCGGGCCGCGGCCCGCGCCTCGGCGGCCGAGGAGATCGGGCGCCAGGGCGCGACAGGCACGCCGTTGGCCTCGAGGAACTTCCGCTCGGCGAGGCGGTCCTGGGTGATCTTCAGGGGGTACGGTCCGGGCCGGATCGGGCGCCGGCCATCGTCGATCGCGCCGACGAGCGGCGCCGACACGTGCTCGAGCTCGTAGGTCACGACGTCGCAGCCCTCGACGAGGCGGCGGGCAGCATCGACGTCGGAGTAGGTCCCGACCTCGACGCGATCGGCCACGGCCGCGGCCGGGCAGCGCGGATCCGGGTCGAGGACGGCGATCCGGTAGCCCATCTCGCGCGCCGCGAGGCCCACCATCCGGCCGAGCTGGCCGCCGCCGAGGATCCCGATCGTGGCTGGCGGCAGGATCGCCGGGGGCACGTAGCCGAGCTGCCGGTAGACGCCGAGGATCCAGGTCGTCTTTGAGTGCGTGTACCGGAAGCCCTCGACCGGGCCGGCCCTGGTGATCGAGCGCTTGAGCTCCGCGTACTGGCGTTTGAGCTCGGGGTCGCTGCGGAGGGCATCCCGGAAGGCGATGTCGCGGGGGAAGTCGCCGCCCGTCGGCTGGACATGGAGGTGGATCCGGAAGCGCTCGCCGTCGAGGTCGTACGACCCGACGGGCATCGGCCGCGTCGGAGGCCACGGGTCTGGTCCCGGCTGTGGCTGGAAGCCGAGGTCGTAGAGGATCGCCACGACGCCCGGGATGTCCGCGGGATCGGTCTGGATCGACAGGTCGACGATGCCCTTGCCCGGCAGGCCGGGCACGGCGGTGCTGCCGATGTGCTCGACGGTCAGGTCGGACCGGCGCTCGCGAACGAGGTCGGCGACACGGCGGGCCACGATCTCGGTCCGGGGATCCCAGTCGTGGACCTCGGCGGCGAGACGGTCGTACGGGCCGATCGGCTTGGCGTCGCTCGGCGGCGCCCCGGCCGGGTCGGGCACGCCGTCCGGGTCGGTGGGCATGGTCGGGGCCGTCGAGACGCGCTCGGTCACGCGCGGAGTGTACGGAGCCGCCGCGCACGGCGACGCCGCTCGGCCCCACTATCCGTTCGTACTATTGACGTACTCCCGTGTACGTACGTATGTTCCGGCCCTCCTCGTCGGGGACCTACCCGGACGGCAACTCGGGGGTACGCACCACAAGATGTCGCTCGCAACGGCTCTCATCTCGCTCCTCCGGCGTGACGAGGAAGGCCAGGGTCTCGCGGAGTACGCGCTGATCCTCGCCCTCATCGCCATCGTCGCGATCCTCGCCCTGATCTTCCTGGGCGGCGCGATCAGCGGCATCCTCAACACCATCGGCAAGTCGGTCTGACGGCCCTACTCCGATCGGTGCCTCCCGATCGTTTGACACCCGCCGGCGACCCGCCGGCGGGTGTCGCCGTTTCCGGGCCGGCCCTCGCTCAGCCCGTCGTGGCCGTCGGGCGGCGAGCCCGCTC
>DATEZX010000196.1:0-22832 GCA_035255225.1 Candidatus Limnocylindrales bacterium | reverse complement strand
CATGCACGCGCTGCGCTGGACCCGCCAGCAGTCGATCGACACCCTGCTCGCCGCCGGGCTCACCGAGACGGACGCGGTCATCGAGACGGATCGCTACATCTGCTGGCCCGCGCAGGCGCTCACGTACAAGATCGGCCAGCTCGAGATCGAGCGGCTGCGCCGGGAGCTGTCGGCCCGCGACGGCACGGCGTTCGACATCCGCGAGTTCCACGATCAGCTCCTCGGCCACGGGTCGCTGCCGCTGGCGACACTCGCCCGGGAGCTGCCGAACTGGGTGACCGCCCCGGTCTGATCGCGTCGTGCGGTGACCGGACGCTGCGATATTCGCAGCGATTCGACCAGATGCCTGCGAATCGCAGGGCTTTGACGGCCCACAGGGCGCGTGGCACGATTCCGGCGACCCCAGCCGCGACCGCGGCAGCAAGGAGCCCAATGACTGCCCAACCGACGGCCGCGCTCAAGCGGCAGCGCCAGCTCGAGCTCTACCACCGTGCCCTCAAGACGATGCCCGGCGGCACGGACTCGAACTTCCGGGCATGGGGCGAGGACACGATCTATGTCGATCGCGGCCAGGGCGGCCGCGTGTGGGACGTGGATGGCAACGAGTACGTCGACCTGCGGATGGGCTACGGGCCGGTGATCCTCGGTCACGGCGACGCGCGCGTCGACGACTACGTGAACGAGCGCATGCGCCGCGGCGTGAGCTTCTCGCTGACCTCGGAGGACGAGGTCGAGGCGATGGAGCTGATCAAGCAGATGACCGGCTGGGTCGGCAAGGCCCGCATGACCGTCTCCGGGACCGAGGCGACGATGCATGCGATGCGCGTCGCACGCGCCTACACGGGCCGCAGCAAGATCGTGAAGTTCGAGGGCCAGTACCACGGCGTCCACGACTACGCCCTGATCTCGGTCACCCCGAACAACGTGGCCGACCTCGGCGACCTGGACAACCCGGTCGGGCTGGCCTGGGGTCGCGGCATCCCCGAGGCCGTCAGCCGCACGATCATCCCGGCCCGCTACAACAAGATCGAGGTCCTCCGCCGGATCTTCGAACGCGAGGGCCACGACATCGCCGCCGTCATCGTCGAGCCGATCATGGGCAACGCCCAGGCGATCCTTCCGCAGGAGGGCTTCCACGCCAAGGTCCGGGCCTTGACGAAGGAGTTCGGCGCCCTCCTCATCTTCGACGAGGTCAAGACCGGGTTCCGGATCGCGCGCGGCGGCGCCGCCGAATACTTCGGCGTGACGCCCGACCTCGCGACCTACGCCAAGGCGATCGGCAACGGCTATCCGGCTGCCGCCTTCGGCGGGACCGACGAGGTCATGTCGGTCCTGCCCGACAAGGTCAGCCACGGTGGCACCTACGCCGGCAACCGTGTCGCCGCCGCGGCCGCCGTCGCGACGCTCCGGATCCTGCGTGACACCGATGCCCTGGCGACGATCACCGCCCTCGGGACAGCCATCCAGGGCGAGCTCCGGGAGGTCCTCAACGGCCGCGGCCTGCCGTACGTGTTCACCGGCCATCCGACGATGTTCGGGATCATGTTCCGCGACGAGGCTCCGACCGAGTACCGCGACTGGGCGACGTCGGACCACGAGCTGTACGACGCGGTCGCCGTCGGGATGCAGGCCCGCGGCGTCATGCCCGAGCCGGACTCGCGCGAGCCGTGGTTCCTGTGCGAGGCCCACGCCCGCGAGGACGTCGTCGACAAGGTGGCGACGGCGTTCGCCGACTCGCTCGACGCGGCCCTCGAGTCCCGGGCGCAGCACGCCGCGAGCGCGAGCGTCCAGCCCTACGGCATGGGCGGCGGCGAGCACCAGTCCGCCGAGCCGGGCTGACCTCGGGCGCCCACCCCTCCGTGATCGGAGGCGGCCCCGAGCCGCTACCCTCCCCGCATGCCGAACCTGGACCTGGAGCCCTGGGCGACGCTTCTGCCCTACCTCCGCGACCCGGTCGTGCCGATCCTCGTCATCCTCGTCGTGGCCGCGGTGCTGCTCCGCGTCTCGCGGCTGTTCGTCCACGGAGTCGTCAAGGCCCTCCTCGATCGCGAGGTCACCGAGGGCACGGCCCAGGAGCTCTCGGCGGTCGAGGTCAAGAAGCGGATCGACACGCTCGATGGCCTCGGCGGGAATGTCCTGAGCTTCTTCGTGATCATCATCGCCGGGCTGATGGTCCTGCGGTCCGTCGGGCTCGACGTCGGGCCGGCGATCGCCGGCCTGGGGATCGTCGGCATCGCCGTCGGCTTCGGGGCCCAGCATCTCGTCAAGGACTACCTCAACGGGGCGCTCATCCTCGTCGAGAACCAGTTCAGCAAGGGCGACGTCATCCGGGTGGCGGGCGTGTCCGGCACGGTCGAGGACTTCAGCCTCCGGCGGACGACCCTGCGCGACCTCGATGGCGTCGTCCACACCGTGCCCAACGGCGAGATCTCGGTCGCCAGCAACCTGACTCGCGTGTGGTCCCGGATCAACCAGGACGTCACGGTCGCGTACGGCACGGACATCGACGCGGCCACCAGGGTCGTCGACGACGTCGGCGTGGCCATGGCCGCCGACCCGCAGTGGAAACGCCGGGTCCTCGAGGCGCCGCGGGTCGATCGGGTGGCGGCCCTCGGCGAATACGGCGTGACCCTCAAGATCCTCGGCACCGTCCGGGCGCCGGACCAGTGGGCCGCGGCCGGCGAGCTCCGGAAGCGTCTCCTGGCGGCGTTCCGCGAGCACGGCATCGAGATTCCCCGGCCCCAGCGCGTCGTCCTGGCGAGCCCTCCGGGCGGCCTGCCGTCCGATCTGGAACCGACCGTCGACCCGACCGCCGCGACGACGTCCGACGTCGACCTGACGGGCGGCTGAGCCGGGGCTCGCCGTCGCCCGGCACGGCGCGCTAGCATCGCGACCCTCACCACCTGGAGGATGCCTTGACCGTCGAACGCCCCGCCGACGGAGCTGTCTCCCCGGACGCCGAGCAGCGCATCCCCACCGCCGAGATCGAGAACCTCCTCGCCGAGCGGCGGACCTTCCCGCCGTCCACGGCGTTCGCCGCCCAGGCCAATGCCCAGTCCGACATCTACGCCCGCGCCGAGGCCGACCCGGTCGCGTTCTGGGAGCAGCTGGCCAGGGAGCGGATCGCCTGGCAGGAGCCGTTCCACACGGCCCTCGAATGGGACCTCCCATTCGCGAAGTGGTTCGTCGGCGGCAAGCTCAACGTCGCCTACGAGTGCGTCGATCGGAACGTCGAGCGCGGCCTCGGCGACAAGGTCGCCTACCACTGGGTCGGCGAGCCGGGCGAGACGCGGAGCCTGACCTATCGCGACCTCCAGCGCGACGTCAGCAAGGCGGCCAACGCGCTCCTCGAGCTCGGCGTCCGGACCGGCGACCGGGTCGCGATCTACATGCCGATGATCCCCGAGCTGCCGATCGCGATGCTCGCCTGCGCCCGGATCGGCGCTCCCCACACCGTCGTCTTCGGCGGCTTCTCGGCGGAGGCCCTGTCGGGCCGGATCAACGACTGCGGCGCGAAGGTCCTCATCACCGCCGACGGCGGCTGGCGGCGCGGCAAGCAGGTTGGCCTCAAGCACCACGCCGACGAGGCGGTCGTCGACGCGCCGACGATCGAGAAGGTCCTCGTCGTCGACCGCTTCGGCGAGGGCACCCACATGGTCCCGCGGCGCGACCACTGGTGGCACGACATCGTCGACCGCCAGAGCGAGGACTGCCCGCCGGTGTGGGTCGACTCGGAGCACATGCTGTACCTGCTGTACACGAGCGGCACGACGGCGAAGCCGAAGGGCATCCTCCACACCAGTGCGGGCTACCTGCTCGGCACGAGCGTCAGCCACGAGCTGATCTTCGACCTCAAGCCCGACGACGTGTACTGGTGCGCGGCCGACATCGGCTGGGTCACCGGCCACAGCTACATCGTCTACGGGCCGCTCAAGAACGGCGCCACCGGCCTGCTCTACGAGGGCGCGCCCGACACCCCGACCTGGGATCGCTGGTGGCAGATCGTCGAGGACTACAAGGTCTCGATCCTGTACTGCGCCCCGACCGCGATCCGGGCGTTCATGAAGCAGGGCGAGCAGTACCCGAGGGCCCACGACCTCTCGTCGCTGCGGGTCCTCGGCTCGGTCGGCGAGCCGATCAACCCCGAGGCCTGGCTGTGGTACCAGGAGCACATCGGCGGCGGCAGGACGCCGATCGTCGACACGTGGTGGCAGACCGAGACCGGCCAGATCCTCATCACCCCGCTGCCCGGCCTGACCACGACCAAGCCCGGCTCGGCCACGTTCCCGTTCCCCGGTATCGGGGCCGACGTCGTCGATGCCGCGGGCGCGTCGGTGCCGCTCGGCGGGGGCGGCTACCTCGTCCTGACCCGACCCTGGCCGGCGATGCTGCGCGGCATCTATGGCGACCCGGAGCGGTACAGGGAGACCTACTGGAGCCGCTTCCCCGGGGTGTACTTCGCCGGCGACGGGGCGAAGCGCGACGAGGACGGCTACTTCTGGCTCCTCGGCCGGGTCGACGACGTCATGAACGTGGCGGGCCATCGGATCAGCACGACCGAGGTCGAGTCGGCCCTTGTCGACCACCGCTCCGTCGCCGAGGCCGCGGTCGTCGGCGTCAAGGACGACCTCACGGGCCAGGCGATCTATGGCTTCGTCATCCTCAAGGCCGACCAGGACCCGACGGACGCGCTGGCCGTCCAACTCCGCGAGCACGTGGCCTACGTGATCGGCCCGCTCGCCCGACCGAAGTACCTGATGTTTGTGCCCGACCTGCCCAAGACCCGGTCCGGCAAGATCATGCGCCGCCTGCTGCGGGACATCGCCGAGGGGCGGACGCTGGGCGACACCACGACCCTCGCCGATGCGACGGTCGTCGAGACGATCCGGGAGAACACCGGCAAGGCCGAGGAGTAGCCGGCCGATCCGAGGCGACCCGCCTGGGCGCGCGGCTTGGCGCCCCGACGCGCGACTGGGGCGCCCGACGGCGCGCTAGGACGCCCCGACGGCGGCCTTCGTCCCGACGAGCGACGTGAGGCCGCGCGACCAGCGCTCGCCGCGCTCGCGCTCGGGTGCCTCGACACCGACCAGCTGGAGGACCTTGTCGGCCAGATGGTCGAACTCGGCCGTGACCTTCTCGCGCGGGAACTGCTCGACGAGCGTCTTGCCGAGGTTTCCGGCGCGGACAAGGAGCATTCCGGCGGAGCGGATCTCACCGATCGACTTCAGACCCGTCGTCTCCTCGATGTCGTGGACGGAGACGCCGCTGTTGGCCCGGTTGACGACGAGCGACAGGCGATCGCGGACCCCGAGCTCGTTGGCCACCTGGGTCAGCTGGACCGCGGCTCGGATCGCCGGCAGGTCAGGCGTGACCGGCACGAGCACCCGGGATGCGGTGGCGAAGACCGCGAGGTTGACGTCGCCGTAGGACGGGTGCAGGTCGACGACCACGGTATCGACGCCGGACCGGGCCTCCAGGAGCAGCTCGGCCACGCGATCGGGATTGAGGTGCGGCAGCGACAGCGGGTTGGCGGTCAGGGTCGCGACCCGGATGCCGGAGCTGTGCACGGTCGCGAGGTTGAGGATCGGCTCTGCCTCTCCGTCGCCCGCGTCGCCCCATTCGTCGGCGATGCCGCGGACCTTGCGCAGGCCCAGGGACAGGGCGACGTGGCCGGTGACGGTGTCGGCGTCGAGGAGCAGGACGCTCCGGCCCTTGTGGAGCTGGAGGACCGCCGACAGGTTCGTGGCGATCGTCGTCTTCCCGACGCCACCCTTCGGATTGAAGATCGCCAGGATCGGACTGGCCGAGCCGAGGTGATGGAGCGCCTCGCCGGCGACGGTCGAGTTGACCTCGCCGGTCTCGGAGTCGGCGGCGGAGCGGACGACCATCGCCTCGATCCGCCAGCGGAGCGAGTCGGCGCTGAAGGGCCGGAGGGCCACCTCGTCGTCATCGGTCATGCCCACGCTGTCGAGCGTCTCGAGCGATTCGGGGCTCGCGACGTGCAGGACCGAGATCCGATCCCGCGCCTGGCGCAGCCGCCGGAGGGCCTCGAGCGCCGAGTCGTTCGCGCGCTCGGCATCGATGACCACGACGTCGAAGCGATCCTCGACCGTCGAGAGGGCCGCGAAGTCGTCGGGCGAATGGGCCTCGAAGACACCGAAGCCGGCGCCCAGGAGCTCCTCGACGACCGGGTCGTGCTCGCCCTCGGGAAGCGCGACCACGACGTTGGCGCGCGATCCGGGGGTCGAGCCGTTCGTGGGATGAGTGGTCATGCAGCTGGCTCCGTGGCGGTGACGGACAGCGTCGTTCCGTCGTCCGACACGACCCGGGCCTCGAAGGCGGCCATGGAGTCGAAGACCTGGCGGAAGTCGACCCGGCCGTCGTGGGTCACGGTGTACAGGACCGCCCCATCCGCGCCGGCCGTCACGCTGACGGCGCTGACGCCGGTGCCGTGGACGAGCGCAGCCTTGAACGCCGCGATGCTCGCCACGCTGGACAGGCCGGACACGACCACGTGGGTCTGGAGGTCGAGGCCGACGCGGGCCGCGGCCTCCGCGGCGGCGGCCGCATCGGGGTCGAGGTGGTCGCGGGACGGGCTGGCCGCGGTCGCCGGCTCCTCTTCGGGCCAGGACCACTGGGGTGCCGCCGGGGCCTCCTCGGCAGTCGGCGCCTCGTCGACAGCTTGCGCCTCGTCGATAGCCGACGTCTTGTCGACAGCAGGCGTCTCGTCGACAGCCGGCGTCTCGTCGATAGCCGACGTCTCCTCGGCAGCTCGCGCCGTTTCGGGGGTGGGCTCATCGATCTCGGCGATCGGAGCTGGCTCCGGCTCGTCGGCCGGCTGATCGGCGATCAGCGGCGGGCTCGGCATGCGCTCGGCCAGGCCGGCCAGGCGGGCCGGGTCGTCCTCGGCGAGGAGGGTCTCGAAGAACGCTGCCATGTCGGCCTCGAAGCCCTCGACCGTGGCCTTGAGATCGGTCAGGCGTTCCTGGAGGTCAGTGGCCTCGAACTCGGTCTCTTCGACAAGCCGGGTCTTGCGATCCGTGATCCGGGCCTCGGTCTCCTCCCGAACGCGGGCGAGCTCGGCGCGCGACCAGTCCTTGATCGCGGCGATGTCGGCGTCGGCGGCCTTCCGAAGGCCCTCAGCGGCAGCGGTCGATTCGGCCTGCAGAGCCCCGGCCCGGGCCTGGGCGTCGACCCGGAAGGTCGCGAGGACCTCGTCCCGGGCGGCTTCGGTGGCCTGGCGCATGGCGCGCACGAGACCCGCGACGAGCGGGTTGTCGCGGCGCACGCCGACGGTCGTCGCCGCAGCGGGCGGCGAGACGGGCCGCGCGACGTCCACCGTCGCGCCCTCCGGCAGGCCTGTCGAGTGGGTGCTCGTCTCGGTCTCGGGCTCGGCCTCTACCGTGGGCATCGGGATCGCCTCCGTTGCCGGTGCTTCCCCGGCCAGCGCCCGGATCCGGGCCTCGCTCACCGCCTCGACCTCGTCGTCGTCTGAGCCGTCCGCCCCGTTCGCGTCCGCGTGATCGGCGTCCGCCGGCGTCTCCACGGTCGGCTCGGCCGTCCGGGATGCAGGGGTCGTCACGTCAGCCACGCTTGGCGCCGCGACGCCAGCGGCAACGGCCGAGGCCGCCGCGGCCGCCCGGGCAATCGACGCGAGCGGTCGGTCGCCCGACAAGGGCCCGGCCGTGCGGCGATCGTTCGCGGGCCACGAGTCACGCCTCAGGACCGGGGCGGCGTCGGGGTCGCTCGGACTGGCCGACGCCGTGGTCTCGGCGACGGCCTGGGTCGTCGCTCGGGTCAGGCTCGCATCGGCGGTCCCGGCCACGCCGAACGGCCCGGCGCCGAGCTCGGTCGGCCGGTTCACGGCGTCGGGCGACCCGACGCCGGCCTGGTCGTCGGTCGACAGCTCGTCGCGCCTCGGATCGCTTCCCCAGGGAAGCCGGAAGCCTCTCTTCTGGGCGGTGGCCATGTCTTCGAGCCTCGGGGCGTGGTGGTGCGGCCTTCGCCTGGCCGATCTGGGCGGATCGTCGCGGTCCGGTTCGCTGCGGGGCAGTCCACTGGAGGTACCGGCCTTCGGCACCGGAGGTACCGGTGTCTGGGCCGGAGCGGGCGAATTCGCCTGGGTTCGGTAGGCTTCCGTCGTGAGCACTCGGCCGCTTGACGCTCTCGCCCGTCCGCTTGACGCGCTCGCCCGTCCGCTCCGCGACCTCCGGATCTCGGTCACCGATCGCTGCAACTTCCGGTGTACCTACTGCATGCCGCAGGAGGTCTTCGGGCGTGATTACCGGTTCCTGCCGCGTGCCGAGCTGCTGACCTACGAGGAGATCCGGCGACTGGCCGGCGCCTTCACCGCGCTCGGCGTCCGGAAGCTCCGGATCACGGGCGGGGAGCCGCTCGTCCGGCGGGCCTTGCCCGATCTCGTGGCGATGCTCTCGGAGCTCCGAACTGAGCGCGGCGACCCGCTCGACCTCACCCTCACGACCAACGGCTCGGCCCTCCGGCCGCTCGCCGGGCCACTCGCCGGCGCGGGCCTGCGCCGCCTCACGGTGTCGCTCGATTCGCTCGACGACGAGGTCTTCCAACGGATGAACGGCGTCGACTTCCCGGTGGCACGGGTCCTCGATGGCATCGCCGCCGCCCGTGAGGCGGGGCTTGGACCGATCAAGGTCAACATGGTCGTGAAGCGCGGCGTCAACGAGGCGTCGATCCTGCCGATGGCCCGCTGGGCCCGCGCCGAGGGCCTGGTCCTGCGCCTCATCGAGTTCATGGACGTCGGGACGACGAACGGCTGGCGGCTCGACGACGTCGTCACGGCCGATGAGATGCTGGCGACGATCTCGTCAGAGCTGCCGCTCGAGCCCCTCGAGGCGGCCTATCGCGGCGAGGTCGCGAGTCGCTGGCGCTACGCCGACGGCTCCGGCGAGGTCGGGATCATCGCCTCGGTCTCGAAGCCCTTCTGCGGCGACTGCACGCGAGCTCGCCTGTCGGCCGAGGGCGAGCTCTACACGTGCCTGTTCAGCGCCGTGGGCCACGACCTCCGCGGGCCGCTGCGGAGGGGCGCGACCGATGCTGACCTGCGCGACCTCATTGCCGGGATCTGGTCCGGCCGCACGGACCGCTACAGCGAGCTCCGCACCGAGGAGACCTCGCATCTCCCGAGGGTCGAGATGTTCGCGCTGGGCGGCTGAGAGCGAGCGATCAGCCGAGCTGGCTGCCGTCGTCGAAGGTCGTGACCGGCTCGGGATTCTCGTGGATGGCCGTGTGGCGGAGGACCGTGTCGCCGGCGTTGACGAAGGTGTGTCGGGCTTCCGGCGGGACGATGACGATGTCGCCGCCCTGCGCCTCCACGGTCTCGCCCTCGACCTCGAACCGGGCCTGGCCATCGTGAATGACGAATATCTCGGCATGCGGGTGGCGGTGTGGCCGAGGGCCGACGCCAGGCGGGATTCGGGCAACCATGACCGATGTGCGAAGTCCGAACGCCGCGCCTCGCAGGAGTCGGACGTCGCCGCCGGCCTGGGTCACGACCGGCGCAGTGGGCTCGAGCTCCGCACTCGGGACGTGACGTGGGCGAGAGGGGTCGGCCATGCTGTCCTCCGGTCGCGGCGACGCTCGCCGCCCCGGCAACTATGGCATCGCGATTGTCCACGACCTGTCCACACGGGCGCCCAAGTCGTGGACAGGCGGACCGGTAGGGGACCGAATCTGGTGGATAACCGCGTTGACCTGGCCCATCGACCCCGGGCACCATTCGCCTTGCCCGAAGGGGCCGCCAGGGACCGAGGGACCCGAGATCACATCAAGGGACCTTCGCCACCAGGCCGGTCGCTTCGGGCGCTTCTGTGCCCGGTCGCGACGGCATCCCGATGCCGTCCCCGGGACGCTCGACGGGACGTGACCGGCATCCCGGTGTCGGTACTCCCGTCGGGCGGCAGAGGCCGCGGGCCCCGGCGGTCGACCCCTGGACGCAGCCTTGGCGGCCCGCACCGCTGCTCGGCGAGGCAGACTGTCCGTCGATGACGTCCGAACGCCCGTCAGTCGATCCCGCGACCCCGATCCGCCCGGTCGACCAGCCCGCTCGCCTCGACGCGCTCGTGGCCGCGGTCCGGGAGCGGACCCGACTCGTGCCCGAGCTCGGGATCGTCCTCGGCTCGGGCCTCGGCGACCTCGCGCGCGAGCTCCGCGACGGCGTCGCCATCCCCTTCGCCGAGCTGCCGGGCTGGCCGGCTGCCACCGCGCCCGGGCACGTCGGGCGGTTGCTGCTGGGGACCCTCGAGGGCCGCCCGGTGGCGATGCTCCAGGGCCGCTTCCACCTCTACGAGGGCAATCACCCCGGGCTCGTCGTCCAGCCGATCCTCCTGTTCGGGCGCCTCGGGGCCCGGGCCGTCCTGCTCACCAACGCCGCCGGCGGGCTCGACCCGAGCTTCGGACCGGGGACGCTCATGGTCATCCGTGATCACATCAACCTCACCGGCGAGACCCCGTTGCACGGCCCCAATGCCGAGGCGATTGGTCCGCGCTTCCCGGACATGACCGAGGCCTGGAGCCCCCGCCTCCGCGCCCGGCTCCATGCCGCCGCCTCGGCGGAGGGCGTGCCGTTGGCCGAGGGCGTGTACGTCGGTCTCCCCGGGCCGAGCTATGAGACGCCGGCCGAGGTCCGGATGCTCGCCGCGCTGGGCGGCCACGCCGTCGGCATGTCGACGGTCCTGGAGTGCGTCGCCGCGCGCTGGGCTGGCCTCGAGGTCGCCGGAATCTCGCTCGTCACGAACCCCGGCGCCGGGTACACCGGCTCGCCGCTGACCCACGAGGAGGTCCTCGCCTCGGGCCGCGAGGCGGGCCCGCGCATGGTTCGCCTCGTCAGCCGCTTCGTCCGCGACTTCGAGCCGTGAGCGCCCGGCGGCCGCGACCGCCGCTGAGGCCGCGCCCTACTCGGTGACCGCCAGCTCCCGCCCGGCGGCGCGGGCGGCCTTCGCCTTCTCGGCCCAGGCGCCGAGCACCTGGTCCTTGTGCGGCCGGATCGGGCAGTGACCGTCGCGGTTGTTCATCTCGTCGCAGTAGCCGAGCGGCACGCACTTCGGGGCGAGGAACGACCCGAGGAACGGCGAGACCCCGAAGATCTCGTGGCGGATGAGCTGGAACAGCCGTCGGATCTCCCACTGCGCCATGGTGCACAGCCGCAGGCCAGACATGTGGATGAGCGCCCGCAGGTTGGTCGTCATGACGAGGTTCGTCCGGGTCGCGTTGGGGAAGACGAACCGCGCGTCCTCGCCCGGGATGCCCGCCGCGACGAGGTCGCCATACAGGGCCATCGAGCTGGCGACCTGGTCCTCGAACTTCTCGCGCAGCTCGGGCGGCGCGTCGACGATCGTCTGCGGCTCCATCGTCGCGGCCTTCTTGTAGGTCACGTAGCGCTGGCTCTGCTGGTCGAAGGCCACGCCGGCCCGATGCCGGACGAGCTGATGCGACAGCGTCCGCGAGACGCCGGTGATGCCGAACGTGAAGACGACGTGCTCGATCGTCGAGCCGTGGCCCGACTCGATGACGTTCGAGATGAGCCGCTGCATCTTCGCGGACTCGATCTCGCCGGCGGTCGCGCGCCGGAAGATCTCCTCGGGGGCGAGCTCGGAGTAGCAGGTCCGGCAGGCCGTGTAGATCAGCGGCACGTAGTACTGCTCGACGACCTCGCGCGAGGGGAACAGGAGGGTCGCCTTCATCCCGAGGTCGGCCCGGCCCGGGTTCTTCGGGATGCCGGCCTTCGGGGCGGCGTCCGACGGCCTGTTGGCCTTCGTGGGCCCGGCCTGCACCGTTCCGGCCTCGGTCGGGGACGCCTGGGCGGTCATGGCCGGAGTCTAGCCGCTTCCTCCAGCAGGTCCCGAAGGTCGTCGAGGTAGCCCGACCAGTACGCCTCGTGGTCGTCGCGGATGGCGTCGTCGGAGCCGGCCTCGGTCCAGCCGTCGTGGCGGAGGATGATCCGCGACCCGCCGCCCGGGATCGGCTCGACCCGCCACTCGACCCGCGTCGGCCGCTCGGCCACGCGCTCGGCGTCGCTCCAGGCCCAGCCGTGGGCGAACCGCCGGCCAGGCTCGAGCTCCAGGATCTCGCCCTCCACGACGCTGTCCTCGCCGAAGTCGAGTCGGTACGCGTCCCCGACCCCGCCGAGCGGGGCGACCTCGGTGAACCACTCCCGGACTCGGTCGGGGTCGGTCAGGAAGGACCACGCGAGCTCGGGGTCGGCCGGCGTCTCGAACGCCAGCTCGATGGGCTCGACGACTACAACCGACTCGGTCACCGTCACGCCCCAGGCCCTCCAGTTGGCGACCGTCAGGATGACGATCAGGGGCTCACGCGGCGAGGGCCGTTCCGCCCGATCGTGCGACCTACGTCGAAGGCTCCGCCGGCGGACGACCGACCCCTTCGACGGGCACGCCGAGGGCATAGGCGACGGCCGCGTCGATCGAGAGTGCCGCACCCTCCCGGGCCAGCGCCGCCAGCCTGTCCGGGGCGAGGGCCTTCCGGACGTTCGGCCGGACCTCCTGCTCGATCCAGCCGTCGACGAAGCCGGCCAATCCCGCCCCAGTCGCATTCGTGAGGTTGCGGGCCGCACCCCAGAGACGAGCGGCGCGCTCCGGGTCGTCACGAGCGAGGGCCAGCGACGACAGGTCGTCGAAGACGAGGGTGAGCCCGGCGGCGTCGCCGGCGTCGTGGAAGTGACGAAGGGCGTCGGCCAGGTTGTCGGCCGCGCTGTCGAGCTGACCGGTCCGGATCTGCGCCCCGCCGAGCATGTGGAGGCTCCAGGCCTCCATCGTTCGGTCGCCGACCCGTCGGAACCGCTGCAGGGCCGCGCTGAACATCTCGGCCCCGGCGCCCGGGTCGTTGCCGAAATAGTGCTTGTTCCCGATGCCCCACAGGACGTTGGCTTCGCCCCGCTCGTCGCCGAGCTCGCGATACAGGGCGAGGGCCTCGTCGAGGGCACGCTGGCCGATGCCGTCCGGATCGTGGTCGCCGCTCAGCGAGGGCGACAGCTCCTCGGGCACGGTGAAGGCGAACGAATAGTTGTAGAGGGCGTTCGCCAGCTCGGCCCGGTCGCCGATCCCGCGCCAGATCGCGACGGCCTCCTCGTAGGCGGGCCGCATCGAGCGGATGTCGCCCTGCCACCAGGCGACCCCGCCGAGGGCTTCCATGAGACGGGCCCGGAGCAGCGGGTCGCGATGCGACCAGTCGGCCTCGGCCATGGCGTCGAGGCGGCGCCGGGCCTCGTAGAGGTGGCCGCGCTTCTGCCAGAAGCGCCACGCCGCGAACGCCAGCCCGATGGCGATGGGGGCGTCGCCGGCCTCGGTCGCCCGGTCGAGGACGGCGCGGATGTTGTCGTGGGCGGCCTCGAGGCGCTCCAGCCACTCGCGCTGGTTGGCGCGCGCCAGCTCCGGAACGGCTCGCTCGGCCAGGCCGAGGTACCAGGCCGCGTGTCGTCGCTCGATCTCGGCCTGCTCCCCTCGTGCGGCGAGCATCTCGGCCGCGAACTCACGGATGGTCTCGAGCATCTCGAAGCGGGGCTCGCCGTCGACGTCGAGGCTCCGGAGCAGGCTCTGGTCGGCCAGCGCGGTCAGGCCATCGAGGGGGTCCCGCCCGAACTCGGAGGCGGGCCCGCAGACCTCATCCGCAGCCGCCAGCTCGAACGTCCCGCGGAACACCGACAAGCGATCCAGGAGCTTGCGGCCCGAGTCGTCCAGGAGGTCGTAGCTCCAGGCGATGGCGCCACGGAGGGTCTGCTGGCGTTCGGGCAGGTCGCGCGACCCGGACGCCAGCAGCCTGAGCTGGTGCTCGAGTCGTCCGAGGATCGCGTCCGGCGACAGGAGCTTGACCCGGGCGGCGGCGAGCTCGATCGGGAGGGGCATGCCGTACAACCGGGTGGTGATGGCCGCGACCGCAGGGGCGTTGTCGTTGGTGACCTCGAAGCCTGGCCGGACCGCCGCGGCGCGGGCGATGAACAGCCGGACGGCCTCGTAGGTCGAGAGCGTCGCCGGATCGAGGACGATCGCGGCCGCTCCGAGACGTGCCCGCTCGATCGCCGAGAGCGCCGTCGGGTCGGGCGGAGCGGGCAGGCCGGGCACCGGGTACTCCTGCTCGCCCGACACCCGGAGCGCCGCCCGCGAGGTCGCGAGAATCGAGACCTGCGGCGCGCTACGCAGGAGGTCAGTGAGGATCGGACCGACGCCCAGGACCTGCTCGAGGTTGTCGAGGACGAGGAGGGCCGTCCGCCCGGCGAGCCAGTCGCGGAGCAGGTCGATCGCGGGACGGTTGGACTCGGTCAGGCCGATGGCCGCCGTGATGCGGGGTGCGACGAGGGCCGGTTCGCGAACGGTCTCGAGCGCGACGAAGAAGATCCCGTCCGGGTAGTCTGCCGCCGCGTTCGCCGCGACCTGGAGCGAGAGTCGGGTCTTGCCCGTCCCGCCCGGCCCGGTCAGCGTCACGAGGCGGTTCTGGGCCAGGAGCCGTCCCGCCTCGGCGAGCTCCGCCTCGCGGCCCACGAACGACGTCAGCTGGGTCGGCAGGTTGTTGGGCCGGGCGTCGATCGAGCGGAGCGGCGGGAAGGTCTCCGGGAGGCCGTCGGCCACGACCTGGAGGAGGGCCTCCGGCTCGCGAAGGTCCTTGAGGCGATGACTGCCGAGCGGCTTGAGCATGACGCCGGTCGGCAGCTGGTTCGCGACGAGGCTCCGGATCGCGTCCGAGATGACCACCTGGCCGCCGTTCGCGACGGCCGCGATCCGGGCCGCGCGGTTGATGTCGAGGCCGACCAGGCTGCCCCCGGCCATCGCCGCCTCGCCCGCGTGGAGGCCCATCCGGACCTTGAGGGTCAGCCCGTCCGGCCACGGCTCGGCGACGAGGGCCCGCTGCGCGTCGATCGCGGCCAGCACGGCGCTCCGTGCGCCGGGGAAGACGACGAAGAACGAGTCGCCCTCGGTGCCCTGCTCCACGCCGCCGTGTGCCTCGAACGCCCCGCGCAGCAGCGCCCGATGCCGCTCCCGCACCTCGCTGTAGCGCGCGGTCCCGACCTCCTGCTCGAGGCGGGTCGAGCCCTCGATGTCGCTGAACAGGAAGGTCCGGATCCCGGTCGGGCCCTCGGCCGAAGGCTCGCGGATCGCTCCTGGCTGCGGGCTGCCGGGCGCCGCCGAGGTGCTCAGTGTCGGGCCACGTCGCTGACCTGGCGGAGCCGGGCGGCGACGCCGCGCAGGATCGCCAGCGCCAAGCGGGGCTGCTCGAGGAGGACCGCGTCGAAGTCCCACGCCGCGAGGGCCAGGCACGTCGTCGCGACCTCGGCCGAGACCATCGCATTGCGTGGCAGCCGGTCGAGGACCGACAGCTCGCCGAAGAACTCGCCCGGCCCGAGCGTCGCCACGAGGTCACCGTCGCGGATGACCCGCACGCGACCGTCGATGACGACGAAGAACCCCGTGCCGATCTCGCCCTGACGGGCGATGACGTGGCCCGCCGGGAACTCGACCTGGGTCGCCCGGTCGGCGAGGGCGGCGATGCCGTCGCGATCGATGCCGCGAAACAGCGGGCAGCCCGCCAGGAGCTCGGTCCGGCGGTCGAGGCTGATGGTCACGCGCTCCTCCGGGGTGGGGATGGGCGCGATGCTGCCCGCCCGGTCGCCGGGCGTCAACCCGGCTGCACCGAGCCGCGGCGCGAGGCAGAATCGGTCGTACCGGCGCCCGGGGCCGCGCCGGCCAGCGAGGGCCGCGCGACGGCCGAGCCACGGACCCGCGGCGAAGCGCACGAGGAGGACGGTCATGGCCACCCGCGAGGAGATCGCCGATGCCATCGCCGGCATGGCGATGTTCGCCGACCTCGCGCGCCCCCAGCTCCTCGGCGTGGCGAGCCAGTTCGAGGAGGCCTTCTTCCCGCAGGGCGCGCGGATCCTCCGCCAGGGCCTCACCGGCTCCGGCTTCTACGTGATCCTCGACGGCGAGGCCGACGTCATCGCCGACGGCTCGAAGCGGGCGACCCTCGCTCGAGGCGACTTCTTCGGGGAGGTCAGCGTCCTGCTCGGCGAACCGCCGATCGCCGACATCGTCGCGACGCGGCCACTGCGCTGCATCGTCATCGGCGGACCGGCCCTGGAGCGGTTCCTCGTCGACCACCCGAAGGTCATGTTCCGGATGCTCCAGGCGATGGCCCGTCGGCTGCGCAACTCGACCCGGCGCTGACGTGATGACCGCGGCGCCGGAGCCCCGCGCCCCAGAACGGCCGTTCCCACCCGGCGAGTACCCGGTCGTCGTCGTCGGTTCTGGACCGGGCGCGCTCCAGGTCGCGTACTTCCTGGCGCGCCACGGCATCCCCCACGCGGTCATCTCGGCCGACCCGGCGCCCGGCGGGATGTTCCGCCGCTGGCCGTTCTTCCAGCGCCTCCTGTCATGGACCAAGCCTTACGCGCCGGCCGAGCGGACATCGCGAGCGTTCGAGCGCTGGGACTGGAATTCGCTGCTGGCGCGCGAGCCGGAACTGCGCGGGCTGCAGGCCGAGTTCCTGGACGGCACGTCCGACTTCCCGTCGCGACCGGAGATGGAGGCGAACCTCGGTGCGTTCGCCGAGCGGGCGGGCATCGCGATCCGCTTCGGCTGCACGTGGGAGCGGACGCGGCGCGAGGAGACGCCCGACGGCGACCGCTTCGTCCTCGAGACGTCCGATGGCGAGTACCGCTGCCGGTTCGCGATCTTCGCCGTGGGCGTTGCCGAGCCATACAGCCCGAGCGCCCCGGGGATCGAGCTGGCCGTCCACTACGCCGACACGCGCGCCGCGGAGACGTATGCCGGCAAGCGGCTGTTCATCATCGGCAAGCAGAACTCGGGCTTCGAGCTCGCCTCCGGCCTCCTCCAGTGGGCCAGCCGGATCACCCTCGCGTCACCCTCGCCGGCCAAGACCTCGATCGAGACCCATTCGCTGGTCGGGGTCCGGGCGCGCTACGTCCAGCCGTTCGAGGACGCGGCGCTGGGCGGCGGGGTCGACATCCTCGCCGCGAGCCTCAAGGGCATCAGTCGCTCGGACGGCGGGCTCCGCGTCGACCTCGAGCGCAGCGACACCGCGATGCCCTTCTCGATCGAGGCCGACGAGGTCATCTCCGCGACAGGCTTCACGTGCCCGCTTCGCGACCTGCCGTCGATCGGGGTCGCGACCTTCGGCCAGTCGCGGCTGCCGGCCCAGACCGACTTCTGGGAGAGCGCCACGGTGCCGGGGATCTATTTCGCCGGAACGATCACCCAGGGCGCCTCGGGCCTGAAGAAGCACGGCATCCCGTCGTACTCGGGCGCCGTCCAGGGCCACCGCTACAACGCCCGGATCCAGGTCGACCATCTCGCGGAGCGGCACTTCGGGGCGACGATCGAGCGACCGGCGATCCCGGTGGCCCAGCTGCGCGACCACCTCCTGGCCGAGGCGACCCGCGCGCCGGAGCTATGGCACCAGAAGGCCTACCTGGCGAGCGTCGTCTCGCTGGACGAGGGTGCGGGCCCGCGCAACGAAGGCATCCTGCCGTTGACCCACTTCCTCGACGCGGGTGGTCCCGACGCGATCGCGATGACGATCGAGGCCGACGGCAGCGGCGCGATCTTCCCGGTGCTGTACGTCCGGCGAGCCGGCCAGACCGAGGAGCACGCCCTCGAGCTCGACCCACTGCACGACTTCGAGCGGCCCGCCTACCGGCGTGAGATGGGCCTCATCCTGGAGCGCCTCGTCCCCGGCGCGTCGGCGGCCTAGCCGGCCGCCTCCAGCTCCTCGTCGAGATCCTCCTCGTCCTCGTACTCGAGCTCCTCCTCGTCATCGGGCGGTGTGAAGAAGCGGTACATGCCCCAGCCGATCAGGCCGCCGAGCATCGGGCCGGCGAGATAGACCCACAGGCCGGCGTACTTGCCGGCGACCATCGCCGGACCCAATGACCGCGCCGGGTTGACCGAGGAGCCACTGATCGGGATCGCGGCGAAGTGGATCGCGACGAGGGTCAGGCCGATGACGAGCGCCGCCAGCGACGGCTGCTTGCGGGTGACGGTGAGGATGACGGCCACGAGGATCGCTGTGAGCACCGTCTCGAGGGCGAACGCCTCGGGTTCGCCGACGCCGGCAGCGGTGACCGTCGCCGCGACCGCGTCCTTGTTGACGATCACCAGGATCATGAGCGAGGCGAGGATCGCGCCGGCGACCTGGGCGACCATGTAGGCGATTCCGGCCAGGACGTCGATTCGGCCGTCGAGGATCGCCGCCAGGCTGACCGCCGGATTGAAGTGCCCGCCGGAGACGTGGCCGAAGATCGTGATCGCGACGAGGAGGCCGAGCCCGAACCCGAATGGCGCCACGAGCAGGACCAGGGTGCTCGAGCCGAGAGGGGTCGCGCTCACGACGGCCAGCGATCCCATCCCGACCAGGATGAACGTCCCGATCACCTCGGCCAGCAGGGCGCGCAGCAGGGTCATGTTCACGCGGAGTCCTCCCTCAGTCGGCTTCGCACGGCGCGGCGGCAGCCCGGGCCCGACCGCGGAAGGATAGCGCGGCGCCTCACGCGCCCGGGCGATCGAGCGCCGCCCGGGCGGCCCGGATGAGCAGTGCGTCGCGGGTGGCGCGACACAGGACCTCCACCAGCTCGAGCCGGTCGAGCGCCTGGCCGAGCGCCGCCTCGGGACCGCCCGTGCCGACCGCCACCGCGCCATGCCGCTCGAGCAGGACCGCGCCGGCGCCGGGCGCCGGCGGTTCGGTCAGTGCGGCCGCGATGCGGGCAGCCAGCTCGTCGCTGCCTGGCGTCCCGAAGGGCACGAACGGGAGGCTGGGCAGGAGCAGCGCCGTCTCCGGGAGGGCCGACGGGTCGGCGCGCTCGCCCGCGAGGGTCAGGGCCAGCGTGGCCGGCGGGTGTGCGTGGGCGACCGCGACGATGTCTGGGCGCGCAGCGTGGACGGCCCGGTGGATGGCGAGGTCCGAGGTCGGTCGCCGCCCGGTCATCGGGTCGGCTGGCGCACCCGAGGCCGGATTGAGGTCGACGATCAGGAGGTCCGCCGGCTCGAGCTCGTCCTTGCGCATGCCCGAGGGCGTGACCAGGAGGCGGTCGCCAGGAAGACGGAGCGACAGGTTCCCCTCGCCGGCGGCGATCAGGCCGCGAGCCCCCATTCGCCGCCCGGCAGCCACCACCGCCTGCCGGAGGCGCGTCAGGCCCTCATTCCCGCTCGCGCGCTGCTCGCCCACCGCGGGATCGTAGCCCTCCGGGATGCCGGCGGAACGGGCCGCGTCAGGCAGCGGCGGCGAAGATCTCGATCTCGCGGCGCTCGTCGGCGGCTGCCGGTCGGGCGTCCGAGGCGAGGAGGTGCTCGATGGCGCAGGCCTCGCAGCGCACCGTTTCGGCGTCAGGGGCGAGGTCGATCGTCGCGTCGCAGCAGGGCAGCTCGATCTGGATCATGGGACCACCCTCGCGCCACGACGTGCCACCTTGTCTGTCACGATGGGTTCCCGACCAGCAGGGGAGCGCATGCCCGGTCAGTCGTCCGACGCCCCGCTCATCGAGGTCACCGACCTCCGGAAGCGATACCGCAGCGTGGAGGCCCTCGCCGGCCTGTCGATGGCCGTCGGGCGTGGCGAGGTGTTCGGCTTCCTCGGCCCGAATGGCGCCGGCAAGACGACCACGGTCAAGCTCCTGCTGGGCCTCGCCCGGCCGACCTCGGGCACCGGGACGGTCCTGGGCGCCCCGCTCGGCGACCTCGGGGCCCGCCGCAGGATCGGCTACCTGCCCGAGCTGTTCCGCTACCAGCCGTGGTTGAAGGCGCGGGAGGTCATGACCCTCCACGGCGAGCTCATCGGCATGACCCGGGCGGCGCGGCGCCCGGCGGCCGACTCGATCCTCGAGCTGGTCGGCCTCGCCGATCGGGCGGGCGATCTCGTCGGCAAGTTCTCGAAGGGCATGCAGCAGCGCCTCGGCCTGGGGGTCGCGCTCATGGGCGAGCCGGACCTCGTCATCCTGGACGAGCCGACCTCGGCCCTCGATCCGATCGGCCGGGTGGACGTCCGCGGGATCATCCGCCATGCCCGAGACCGGGGCGCAGGGGTCTTCCTCAACTCGCACCTGCTGAGCGAAGTCGAGCAGGTCTGCGACCGCGTCACGATCGTCGACCACGGTCGCGTGGTCGCGAGCGGCCCGCTCGACGACGTCCTCGGCCAGTCGGAGACGCAGGTCCGCGTCACGGGCCTGACCGCGTCGGACCTGGCGGCGTTCGAGGTCTTCGGCCACACGACGCTCGATGGCGATCGCCTGCTGATCCGGCCGATGACCGACGAGCGGGTCCCGGAGCTCGTCAGCCTCCTCGTCTCGATGGGCGCGCGGATCCACGAGGTCAGGTCGGGCCGCTCGTCGCTCGAGCAGCGCTTCGTCGAGCTCGTGGCCCGCGATCGCTCCATCGCCGGGACCCCGTCGCCCGCCGAGGTCATCCGATGATCACGATCGCGGTCCTTACCGTCGGCGAGGCTGCCCGGCGCAAGGTCCTGTGGGTCCTCGTCGGCCTCGCCGTGCTGGCAGTGGGCCTCACGACGTGGGGTGCGGATCGTCTCGTCGCGCTGCTCCACGAGCAGGGCCAGCCCGAGGTCCAGGTCAAGCTCGTCATCTCGCAGGTCCTGATCTTCATCGCCTTCCAGTTCACGTTCGTGCTCGCGATGACGGCCGCGTTCCTGGGCTCGCCGGCGATCGCGTCGGACCTCGAGTCGGGGATCGCCCAGGCCATGCTCGCCCGGCCGCTCCGACGCTCCGCCTACCTGCTCGGACGGTGGCTGGGCCTTGCCGTGGTGGTCGTCGCCTACGCCGGCGGCTCGGCGCTCCTGGCGCTGGCGGCGGTCGGCTGGGTGTCCGACTACACCCCGCCGAGCCTCCTCCAACCGGTCGCGTACCTGGCCTTCCAGGCGATCGTCCTGATGAGCCTGTCGATCCTGCTCTCGACCCGGCTGTCCCCGATCGCGGGCGGCGCGATCTGCGTCGTGGCCTGGGGCATGGCCTGGATGGCGGGCGTCCTCGGTGACATCGGGGTGGCCCTGCAGGCCAGCGGTGTTGCGGCCCTCGGGGATCTCGGGCGGGTGCTCCTGCCGACCGACGGCCTGTGGCGGGGGGTGATCTACGGCCTCGAGCCCGGGGTGATCATCGCCGGCGTCGGGACCGGCCCGGCCCGGGCGAACCCGTTCTTCGCGGCCGATCCGCCGGCGCCGCTGTTCCTCGCCTGGTCGATCGTCTGGGTCGCGATCGTCCTCCTGCTGGCGGTCTGGCAGCTCCGGCGCCGCGAGCTCTGACCCGCATCGCGATCGGGCTCAGCGCCACCGTTGCGTCGCGGACGCGCGCTGCGTCGGGCGACCTCAGCCGCGGTAGCGGAAGCAGCCGGGCACGTGGTCGTCGACGAGGCCCACGCTCTGCATGAAGGCGTAGACGATCGTCGAGCCAACGAACCGGAAGCCACGCCGGGCGAGGTCCCTCGAGAGGCGGTCCGAGTCGGGCGTCGTGGCCGGCACGCTGCCGCGGCCGGCGTCTCGGGGCAGCCGCCGGGGCGGGGGAGGGACGATGTCGGCGAAGTAGGTCGCCAGCGAGCCGCGCTCGTCGATGAGCCGGAGCGCGGCCGCCGCGTTGCCGACGGTCGCGTCGATCTTGGCCCGGTTCCGGACGATCCGGGCGTCGCCGAGGAGCCGCTCGCGGTCCGCATCGTCGAACCGCGCGACGATCGCCGGCTCGAACGCTCGGAAGGCCTCCCGAAACGCCGCCCGCTTGTTGAGGATCGTCTGCCACGACAGGCCGGCCTGGAAACCCTCGAGAGCCAGGCGCTCGAACAGCTCCGCGTCGCCCGCGATCGGGACGCCCCACTCCTCGTCGTGGTAGGCGAGCATCAGGGGATCGGCGCGCTCGCCCGGTGCCCACCAGCACCGGCTCAGACCGTCGTCCATGGCCGCCAAGGGTAGCCGTGGGCCGGGCGCCGATCGCGGGCGCTAGCCTTGATCGCGTGATCAGCCGGATCTACCTGGGCCACGGCGCGAGCGGGACGGCCGCCTCGATGCGGCCCTTCGTCGATGGCTTCGAGAGACGCGGCATCGCCGCCGCGGCGGTGGAGCTGCCCAGGCGGAGGGCCGAGGACGCCGTTCCGGTCTGGCTCGAGGCGGTGCCTGATGGCCCGGAGACCGCGGTCGGCGGGCACTCCTTCGGCGGGCGGGTCGCGAGCCTCGCTGCCGCGGAGGCACAGCCCCGCCCCGGCTACGGGGCGCTCGTCCTGTTCAGCTACCCGCTCCATCCGCCCGGCCGGCCCGAGCGGGCCGCCGCGAGGATTGCCCACTGGCCGGACATCGCCTGCCCGGTCCTGCTCCTCTCGGGCGAAGCCGATCCGTTCGCCCGGCTCGCGCTCCTCCGCGACGCGGTCCGCCGGCTGCCCGAGGCCCACCTCGTCACGTTTCCGGGATTGGGCCACACCCTCAAGCCCAGGCTCGAGGAGGTCCTCGACCTCGCCGCGGCGTTCCTCCGCGAGATCGGCGCGCGGTCGGCCTGACGGGATCCGAGCCGGGCCCTGTCCGTGCCGCGAACGGGCGCCCGCGCGGTCGGGTTTGGTCCATCCTATCGGGATGGTCGTCCAGCCCGATCCCGCGCGCCGAGGCGCCATCGCGGTCGGCGTCGTCCTGATCGTCCTCGGCCTCGCGGCGCTCGTCGGTCGGGTGGTCTCGCTCGACCTGTTCTCGATCGGCTGGCCGCTGTTCGTCCTCGTGCCGGGGGTCCTGATGTTCGCGACGGCCGTCGGGATCGGCGGTCGAGCCGGCATCGCCGTGGCGATCCCGGGCGGGATCGTGTC
>DATEZX010000195.1:0-13242 GCA_035255225.1 Candidatus Limnocylindrales bacterium | reverse complement strand
GGCAACCGTATCAGGCGCACGATCGGGACGGCCTCGTGGGCGCGACAATCGGGTTGCAGGGCCGTTCCGGGACCGCCGTCGCGTTCCGGGACCGCCGTCGCGTTCCGCGTCGAGCCGCCCGGCGGGCGATCTCGTGACCGCCGTAACGTGCAGCGGCGGGCGGCGTCTCCTACCGTGACCTGATCAGGCGTGCCGCCGAGGGTTTGCGCGATGCGAGAGTCGAGTCGTGACCGCGGCGTCCCGCTCGTCCTGGTGCTCGCTGCAGCGCTGCTCGCCGGTTGCGGCGAGGCACCGACGCCATCGGTACCGGCCCCCACGACCGCCTCGTCGAACCTCCCGACGACGTCCCCCGGCCTCGGGCCGACGGGGCCGGCGTCTCCGTCTGCCTCTGTCTCGGCCAGCCTCCCGCCGAGCCTCGCGGGCTGGCGCCCGATTGCCCTGCCCGCCGCCCTCGCGACTTTCCGGCCGACTGACGTCGTGTGGACCGGCCACCGGTTCGTGGCCGTCGGCCTTCTTGGCCAATCGACCGTCGCGCTGGACTCGACCGACGGCTCGACCTGGCATTCGGGATCACCCTTCGGCCGCGACGCCGCGGTCCGGGCCCTGGCGGCCCGGGCCGACGGCAGCGTCGTGGCGGTCGGAACATCCGGTCATCGGCCGGCGATCTGG
The DNA here is from genome assembly GCA_035255225.1 of Candidatus Limnocylindrales bacterium. Classification (GTDB taxonomy): domain Bacteria; phylum Chloroflexota; class Limnocylindria; order Limnocylindrales; family CSP1-4; genus UBA5189. Next base: position 12,573 of record DATEZX010000195.1, on the reverse strand, counting down.
CACTCGGCCGACGGCGTTTCGTGGACCGAGGGTGTCAATCCCGCTTCGCCGCGGAGCATCGCAAGCAGCACGATCCATGTCACCGGCGCGGTCGCCATGGACTCCGGATGGCTGGCCGTGGGACGCGAGGACCCGGCGTGCCAGGTGGATTGCGGCGTCGAGCCGTCCCGCGCGCTTGCCTGGACCTCGCCGGATGGGCGGCGCTGGGCGGCGGTCTCCGAGCAGCCCTCCCTCCGGCCCGGTGGCATGAACGTCGTGACGCGCGCCCCATTCGGCTACCTTGCCGCGGGAGTGGCCGATCGCGGCCCCGCGATCTGGACCTCGACCGACGGGCTTCGCTGGTCAAGAGCCGGCGACGTGCCGACTCCACCCAGCACCGACCCGAGCACCTGGGTGACGATCGTCGCGGCGAGCGCGAGCCCGGACGTGGCCGTCTGCGTCGCGGACTCGCTCGGACTCGGCCCGGGGGGCGCACCGGTCATCCTCGCGTGGTCGTCCACGAATGGCGGGGCGTGGCAGCCCGCCGTCCTCGCCGGCGCGAATCCCGTCCTTCGGCAGAGCGTGGTCTGGACCGCGGACGGCTGGCTCGTGGCCGGCGAGCGCTGGCGCGGGGAGCTGAACTGGGCCCTGGTCGCCTGGGGATCGGTCGATGGGCGAGTCTGGCGAGCCATGTCGACCGAGTCGCAGGCGGCGATGTTCGTGCCCACGACCGTTGCCGCAAGCGCTGCGATCGAAGTCGCGATCGGGCTCGCCGACGTCGGCGCGCTTGCGCCGGCCGACGCCCTGTGGTGGCGGACTGCTCGATAGGGGCCCGGGTCACCGGCCGGTTTGGCGGCCTCGGCCGAGCGTCCGTACACTCAGCACCGTGAGAGGCAGGCGATGACGACGTCCGACGGCAGCCGACTGATGAACGTCCTCGCGACGCGGGGCGGGCTCGCCTATGAAACGAGCAACGGCCACGGCCCGAGGGCCGGCGAGGCGACCGGAACGGCCTCCGGTGGGATGGTCCTCCAGCACCGCGAGGCGCTCGTCTACACGCTCGGCAAGGCCGCGGCGCTCGAGCACCTCGTCATGTGCCAGTACCTGTACGCGGCGTTCTCGATGAAGGACCGCGAGGACGATGGCCTCGCGCCAGAGCAGCTCGAGGCGGTCCGCCGGTGGCGGCGCGAGATCCTCCACATCGCGGAGCAGGAGATGCTCCACCTCGCGCTCGTGCAGAACGTCCTCACGGCCGTCGGCGCGGCGCCGGCCTTCGGGCGCCCGAACTTCCCGCTGCCGGTCCACGCCTACCCCGCCGGGATCCAGATGGCGCTCCTCCCGTTCGGCGAGACGTCACTGCGGCACTTCGCCTTCCTCGAGCGGCCGGAGGGCCTCGACGTCGCCGATGCCGAGGCGTTCGCCGCCCTCGACAAGTCCGCTCCCCTGCCCAGTGCCGACGAGGAGGAGATCGGGCCGCGGATGCAGGACTTCCCCACGATCGGGGCGCTGTACCGCGCCGTCGAGGCGGGTCTCGGACGGCTGACCGAGAAGCTCGGCGAGGCGACCCTGTTCCTCGGACCACCGGCGGCCCAGGCGACAGAGGCGCACTTCCGGTGGCCCGAGCTCATCGCCGTCACGGACGTCGCGTCGGCCTCGGCGGCGATCCAGACGATCGTCGAGCAGGGCGAGGGAGCTCGCGGCGACTGGAAGAACGCCCACTTCGGTCGCCTCATCGCGATCCTCGACGAGTACCTCGCAATGAAGGCCGCCGATCCGGGCTTCGAGCCCGCCCGGCCGGTCCTGGCGGCGTGCGTTCGCGAGCGCGAGGACGGGCTCGCCGTCCCGATCGTCAGGGAGCCCTTCGCGAACCGCGTCACCGACCTGCTGAACGCGGTCTACGAGCTCCTCCTCCAGCTCCTGGCGCGGTACTTCGCCCACACCGAGGAGACCGAGGAGCAGCTGGCGACGCTGGCCGACGTCGCCGTCAGCCTGATGTATGCCGTCGTGAAGCCGCTCGGCGGCCTGGTCACCCGGCTGCCGGTCGGGCCCGAGCATCCGGGCGCCACCGTCGGCCCGACGTTCGAGCTCTTCTACCAGGTTGACTACCTGCTGCCCCACCGTGAAGCCGCGTGGGCCGTCATCGAGGAACGGATGCGGGACGTCGCCGGACTGGCGGTCATGTGCCGCGAGTCCTGCTCGCCGCTGTTCATGCCACCGCTCATCAAGGTGACCGACGCCCTGAAGGCGCAGGCCGACCGGCTGCACGCGGCGCGCTGACCGCCCCGGGCATGGCCCAGCCTCGGTCGGGCCTGGCCTGGCCGGACATCGAGCCTGCAGGGGCCCCGTGCCGAGATCCGGCTACGATCCGACGATGAGACCCTGGTTCGGGCTGCACCTGCCCAGCTACACCTTCTCGAACACCCCGCCCGAGCGGCTCTTCGACCGCGTCGTCGAGCAGGCGCAGACGGCCGAGGCGGCCGGCTTCAGCCTCGTGACGGTCATGGACCACCTCTACCAGATCGGTGGGGTGGGCGCCGAGATCGAGCCGATGCTCGAGGGCTGGTCGGTCCTCAACGCCCTCGCCCGCGAGACCTCACGGGTTCGGCTGGCGACGCTCGTCACCGGCGTCACCTACCGGAACCCGGCGCTCCTGGCCAAGATGGCCACGACCCTCGACGTCACCTCGGGCGGACGGATGATCCTCGGCCTGGGCGCCGCCTGGAACGACGTCGAGCACGCCGGCTACGGGTACGAGTTCCCGCCCGTCGGCGAGCGGATGGACCGCCTCGACGAGGCGCTGACGATCATCCGGGCGATGTTCACCGAGGATCGCCCGAGCTTCACCGGCCGGTTCTACCGGATCGACCGGGCGCTCAACGTCCCGAAGCCGGTCCAGCCGGCCGGGCCCAAGATCATGGTCGGCGGGGGCGGCGAGCAGCGAACCCTCAGGATCGCGGCGAGGCACGCGGACATCACCCACTGGTTCCCGCTCGGCCTTGACGTCCTCCGGCGCAAGACCGAGGTCCTCGCTCGCTACTGCGAGGAGATCGACCGCGACCCGGCCGAGATCGAACGGACAATGGCCACGCCCGTCATCGTGGCCGCGACATCAGCCGAGTTCGAGGCGTTTCGCGACCGGCTGCCGGCCGAGCGCCGGCCACACGTCGTCGGCGGCACGCCCGAGCAGGCGGCGGACGGCCTCCGGCCGTACCTCGACGCTGGCTTCACCGGGTTCACCTTCAACAACACGACCTACCGGACGCCCGAGCAGATCGGCGCGATCGGCGAGCTCCTGCGCCTCGTCGGCGGAACCGTTCCGGCCAGGGCCTGATCTCGATCGGGAGGGATCCGGCAACCCGAAGGGATCCCGCGCCCACGCCCAGCCGTCGCGGCGCCGCGGGCGATCGTGCTCAGCGCCGACGCAAACCCTCGAGCGCGACGCTGACGATCGCCTCGCGCGCGGTATCGTCGGGCGGCTGGCCGGTCGCGAGGTAGTAGCCGACGATCGACCCGACGAGGGCGTCCACGACCAGCCGCGGCGGCAGGTCGTCCCGGAACCCCTGGGCGCTGGCGAGCTGCTCGTACTCGGCGGCGAGCATCCCGCTCCCGGGCGACACGGCGTCGTACGACAGGCGCGCCTCCGGGTGCCGCGCGGTGAGGGCAGCCACGAGGGCCGGAAAGACCGCGCGGAACGGCGCGGAGGTGAAGATCGCCTGGGCCTGCTCGAGTCCGGCGCGAAGGTCCCGTTCGAGGTCGCCACTCGTCGTGATCACCGGCCGGCCCATCGCGTGCCTGACTGCGGCCGCGAGCAGGGCCTCTCGATTGGGCCACCGCAGGAAGACCGTCGCGCGGGCGAATCCGCTCCGCTCCACGACGGCGTTCATCGTCGTCCCATCGAGTCCGCGCTCGGTCAGCAGCTCGATCGTGGCGTCCAGGACGACCTGCTCGACGTCCGGGCGCCGTGGCCGACCGGGTGGTCGTGCTGCGGCCTCGTGCCGATCGGCCGAGGGTTGGACCGGTGTCACCACGCAGCCACGATAGCACGATCCAATACTAGACAGTTAGTATGGATATATGCTGCGGTGCCCGCCCGGATGGTCGCGCCCGCCCAGCCGGGGAGACCGGGCCATGAGCCTCGCCGAGCTCGTCGCCGCTGGTCGCCGGGGCCGGTCAGCCCGGTCCGGTCACCCCGCGCGGTGGAGCCGCACGACCGGGATCACCCGCGAGGTCTTCTGCTCGTAGTCGCCGAACCACGGCAGGGCCGCCACGTGGGCCCGCCACAGGCGATCTCGCTCGGCCCCAGAGGCCTCGACGGTGGCCGTCGCATCGAACGTCTCACCCGCCACCTCCAGCCGGACGCGAGGCTGCTTCCCCACGTTGGTGATCCAGGCTGGGTCATGGTCGGCACCGCTCGCCGAGCCGGCGACGACGAGGTCCTCGCCGTCTTGCGAGTAGGTCAGGATCGCCCGCCGCTCGACTCCTGACTTCGCGCCCCTCGACCACATCAGCAGGATCGGATGCCCGGCCAGGGGTCCCCGACTCGGCCGCCCGCCGTGGGCTCGTACATCGGCGATCAGGGTCTCTTCCCAGGAGACTGGCGCGGCCGGTTCGGCGACGCCGGACGTCGTGGAGTCGGAGCTGGACATGACTCGGGCCCTCGTGCGCGCGTCGGGGACAACTCATTGCGCCCGCAACTACCCGATCAGTCTAGCGGAAGAACTCCTGGAGGTCGTTGGCGTCGCACGCCCGGGCCAGGCACGGCAGGCCCCACGCATCCTCGATCGTGCGGAGCAGCGAGTAGTGGCTATGACTCGTGGCAGAGGTGGATCCTCCCTTGACGAGGGGGCTCATCACGATCGTCGCGACCCGGCCCCCACCTCCCGTGGCGGTCGTCCCCTCGTCCCACGTCAGGAAGACGACGCCGTCGCCGAAGGCGGCGCTGGTCAGGATCCCCGGCAGCCACGATCGCAGGAACGCGTCGCCGGTCGCGATCGAGCAGTCGTGCATGTCGTGGCACAGGTTCGGCGCGACGAACCACAGGTCCCCGAGGTTCGGGTCGAAGTGGCTGAAGTCCGTGATCCGGGCGCACCGCGCCGCGTTGCCCGACACGCTCGTCCAGCTGATCGCCGGCTCGTGCTTCCGGGCGTAGGTGCCGCTGCCGTCCGGGCCGCCGGAGGCGGTCGAGCCCGTGTAGCAGCCGAGGGGGACGTTCTCGGCGGCGACGTGCCACGAGCGGCCGCTCGCCTCGACCTCGTCGGCAAGCGTCCGGCCGGCCGCGAAGTTGTAGACGCCATCGTTCGTGACGCCCTGGGTCGAGCCGGACCACAGCGCGAGGTAGTTGGGCTCCGACGGATGGGCGACCGCCCGGTAGTTCGTCGCCAGGCCGTATCGACGGGCGAGGGCGTTGATGTAGGGCGCATCGGGGTTGCCGATGATCGCCGTTGCCTCGCGGTTCTCCATGACGACGACGAAGACGTGCCCGAACGCCGGCACCTGCCCACCCGACGGCGCCGAGGCGACGGCGGTCGGACTCGGCGATGCCGGCGCGGCGGCTGACGCTGATGGGCCCGCCGACGGGCCGCCGGACATCGTCGCCACCGAGGTCGGCGGCGGCTGGCTCGGGCCGAGGGTCGGAGACGGCAGGCCGGGCGCCGAGGCGAGCGCGATGACGACCAGCAGGGCGAGTCCGAGAGCGAGCAGCGACAGCCGTTGGGCGCGCACCGCGAGCCGTACCCGGATGCCGACCGCCGGCCTGCAGCCCGGGCCGCGCTACACCGTCGTGTAGACGCGGCCCCGGGCGAGGTCGATCAGCCGGTCGAGGACGCGCTCGCCGTGGGTCCGCAGGGCGCTGTGCTCGAACTCGTCGGTCACCCACGGTCGAAGGCCGCGGATCGCCGCCGCGGTCTCCTCGGCGAAGGCTCGCTCGACGTACAGGTCGTTGACGTAGATGGTCGCCGCCACGGGGACCTCGTTGTGGCTCAGGCGGTCGGCGTCATAGAGCTTCGGCCAGGGGTGTTCGGCCAGCAGCTCGGCCGCGCCCTTGTGGGGCCGCAGGGCGGCGTACTCGTCCCACATCCAGCGGAACATGTGCTCGGCGGTGAACAGGCCCTCGGCCTCGACGACCTCGGGCATCGTGCGTTCGGCCGACCAGCGGGTGGCGACGCCGTCGGCATACGACGACTCGTGGAGCGTCGCGTAGATCGGGTTGCGGTAGTAGCGCAGGCCGTGCTCGGCATCGACCAGGAAGGCGCTCGAGCCGAACGGCAGCTCGATGACGTGGTGCAGCAGCTCGAAGCCGTGGTCGTCGCCGAGCCACATCCCGAGCTGGCGGAAGCGGCCCGGGGTGAGTCGGTCCCCGGACGGCAGGCGGACGTCCTCGGCGGCCAGCCGTCCGAGGATGTCGCGAGTGCGGGTCCGATCGTCGGGATAGCGGCGGAAGTAGGCCTCGTTCTTCTGGAGCATCCGCTGCCACGTCGCCTCGTACACGTCGTCGACCGACCGGCCGATCGGCGACAGGCCGCCCGTGAGGAACGCCTCCCGCAGGCCCTCCGGGGCGATCGACAGGTAGGCCATCGAGCAGAAGCCGCCGAAGCTCTGGCCGAGGACGCTCCACGGGCCGCTGCCCAGCTCGCGTCGGATGAGCTCGGCGTCCCGAACGATCGAGTCCGCCCGGAAGTGGGTCAGGTAGGCCGCCTGCTCCTGCGCGGTCGACCCGGGCAGGTCGCTGCCGACGGGCGTCGAGCGGCCCGTGCCGCGCTGGTCGAGGAGCAGGACCCGGTAGTCGCGAAGGGCCCGCTTCAGCCAGCCCTCCGGCGGGCTGACCGGACGTGCGGCCTCGAAGCCTGGCCCGCCCTGGAGGAACAGCAGGAACGGCCGGTCGGTGCCGCCCGGGTCGGCCACCTCGCGCGTGAAGACGGTGATCGAGGGACCACCGGGATTCGCGTGGTCCAGCGGGACGACGTGCTCGCGTTCGGTGAGGATCGCGCCGGGGACCCGATAGCTGACGGTCATGCCGCAACGATACGCCGCCACCTGGTCGCCGGGTCCATCGGCGGACGTGGGCCGCACGACCCCGAGGGTCGGGACGGACGGCCGATGCGCCGTGCGCTGCGGTGGCGTTCGATGGCCTCCGCGTCCGGTTGGAGGATCGAACGATGACGTCGACGATCGGTCCGCGGCGGCGGGAGGGCGGTATCGGCATGCCAATAGGGATCGCGTTCATCCTCGGCACGGCCGGGGTCGTCGTGACGCTGTGGTTGGCGTGGCTCGCGTTGACGAGCGATTCGGTCCCGATCGTCGGATCCGTGCGGGGCGCGCTCATCGCGATCGCCATCGTCGGCATGGCGGCCTGCGCGGTCGGCGGCATCGGGCAGGCGCCGATCATCGGCTGGACCCACCCGATCACGATCATCGGGATCGTCGCCGGCGTCCTGGCCCTGGCGCTCATCGGGGCCGGCCTGTTCGGCTGGGATGCGCTCGTTCGCCCGGCAGCGGGCGTGGTGCCCATCGGGACGACGGTCGTCGCCACGACCGAGCGGCTGGCGATCGGCCTCCTGGCCGGCCTCATTGCGGTGAAGTGGGTCGTGGGGATCGCCCTCGCCCTCGTCACGCTTCGAAACGGCTGACCCGACGGTCCGCACGGGGGCGACTTCTCAGACGGCTGTCATCTCCGGCGCCAACCTGTACACCCTGTACACTCGCCCGCTCCTCCCACCTGAGGTGCCCGACCAGGGGTGACCAAGGCCACTGTTCCCGCGATCGCGCTGCTCCCGATCCGGCTGTTCTTCGGGATCACGTTCCTGTACGCCGGCCTGGACAAGCTCCTCGATCCGGCGTTCTTCGACGCCAGCGCGCCGTCCTCGCTGCACGCTCAGCTGGAGGGCTTCGCCCGGCTGTCGCCGCTGGGCGACCTCATCCGGGCCAGCCTGCCGCTCGCGACGCCGATCGGCCTGCTCATCGCCGTCGGCGAGATCGGGATCGGGATCGGGACGCTGACCGGGCTGGCGTACCGGGTTGCCGCGGCCGGCGGCGCCGCGATCTCGCTGCTCCTGTTCCTGACCGCCTCGTGGGCGACGCACCCGTACTACCTCGGTAACGACCTGCCGTACCTGTTCGGCTGGATCGCCCTCGCGATCGCGGGCCACGGCGGGCTGCTCGTGCCGCGCCGCGTCATCGAGCTGGACGAGCTGGGCCTCCATCGGCCTGACGAGGCGACCCGGGAGCCGAGACCGTCGGGCCGCTCGCGGCGCCGTCGCCTGGCGGCTCGAGAGGCTGCGCGGGTCGGCCATGGCGGCGGCGCGGTGGGCTTCGGCTACGACGCGCGGCCCAGCCGCGTGGGCGCCAGCCGCGGCGTCTGGCAGGACGACGAGGTCCCCTCGCCCGAGCGGCGGGCGCTCCTGCAGACGCTGATCCTGGCCGGCGCCGCCGCGGTCGTGGCGTCGTTCGCGCTGCCGCTTCGTGCCCTCGGGGTCCTGACCGAGCACGGGCCTGTTGGGAGCACGCCGACCCCGACCACGAATCCCGGGACCGCGGCTGGGCCCTCGCCGACGCCGGGCGCCACGGCCAGGGCTGGTGCCCAGGCCATCGCCAAGGTCGCGGACGTCAAGTCAGCGGGAGCGGCGCCGTTCACCGTGCCGCTCAACGCCCCCGCCCCGCTGCCTGCCGGCGACCCGGGCGTCATCGTCCAGCTGGCGGATGGCTCGTTCGTGGCCTACGACGCGACCTGCACCCACCAGGGCTGCACCGTCGAGTACGACCAGCCCGATCGGTTGCTGGTCTGCCCGTGCCACTCGGCCGTGTTCGACCCGGCCAACAACGCCGCGGTCCTTGGCGGTCCCGCTCCGGCGCCCCTCACCAAGCTGCCGATCGTCGTCGACCAGGCCAGCGGCCAGATCTACCTCTCGGCCTGATCGGACCGGCACCGGCCGGCTCGCAGTGGCTCAACCGACGCTGCGCCGGGTCGCCTCGGCGGCGCGCTCCAGCAGCAGCGTCCGCTCCGGAACGTTGCGGGTCATCGATGCCGCACGGGCGAGCTGCTCGGCCGCCTCCTCGTTGCGGTCGAGCTTGGCGAGGAGGTCGCCCCGGACCGCCGGCAGGAGGTGGTACCCGGCCAGCGTCGGGTCGTCGCGCAGGGCGTCCACGATCTCCAGCCCCGCAGCCGGTCCGTAGGCCATTCCGACCGCGACGGCGCGGTTCAGCTCGACGACGGGCGAGGGCCGGAGCTGGGCCAGAGCGTCGTAGAGGGCCACGATGCGGGGCCAGTCCGTCTCGTCGGGCGTCCGGGCCCGGGCGTGGCAGGCGGCGATCGCCGCCTGGAGGGCATATGGCCCGCTCGATCCGCCAGTCGCCTCAGCGAGCGCCTCGGCACGCTCGAGGGCCGCGAGCCCGCGCCCGATCAGGAGCCGGTCCCAGCGGCCGCGCTGCTGCTCGAGCAGCGGGATCGGGCGGCCCGCCGGGTCGGTCCGGGCCCGGATCCGGGAGGCCTGGATCTCCATGAGCCCGACGAGCCCATGGACCTCCGGCTCGCTCGGGACGAGCGTCGCGAGGACCCGACCCATCCGGAGCGCGTCCTCGCACAGGGCAGGCCGGACCCAGCCCTCGCCGGCGGTCGCCGCGTAGCCCTCGTTGAAGATGAGGTACACGACCTGGAGCACGGCCTCGAGCCGGTCATGGAAGTCGGCGCCGGTCGGGACCTCGAACGGGACATGCGCCTCGGCCAGGGTCCGCTTGGCGCGAACGATTCGCTGCTGGATCGTCGGCTCGGAGGTGAGGAACGCGCGGGCGATCTCGTCGACCCGCAGACCGCCGAGCAGGCGGAGGGTCAGCGTGACCCGCGCGTCCACGGACAGGACCGGGTGGCAGCAGATGAAGATCAGCCGGAGGAGGTCATCCTCGATGGACGAGGCGTCGATCGCCGCATCGATGTCGGCCTCGGTCGGTGCCGCGGCCTCCTGCTCGTGCCCGAGCTCGTCATGCTTGCGCTCGGCGAGGACGGCCCGCCGAACGTGATCGACGGCCCGTCGCTTCGCAACCGCCGTCAGCCACGCCGCGGGATTGTCCGGGATGCCCGAGGCGGGCCACTGCTGCAGGGCGGCCACCAGGGCGTCCTGGGCGAGGTCCTCGGCGAGGCCCACGTCGCGGGTCACTCGCGTCAGGGCAGCGATGAGCCGGGGTGACTCCATGCGCCAGACCGTGTCGACGACCCGGTCGACCGCGTCACCCCGGCTCTGCTGGACGACCACCTCCGACGTCAGCCGGGCTCGGTGAACTGGGGCGGCATCTCGCCGGGGTCGTAGACCCGCTGGACGGTGCCCGTGCCGTCGCCGACGATGCGCCAGAACTTCTTGGAGAGCTCGATCGCCTCGTCGACCGAGGCGGCATTGACGATGGCCCAGCCGACGACGGCCTCCTTGGCCTCGGAGAACGGGCCGTCCGTGACCGTGAACTGTCCGGCGTGGTGCGAGATCCGCTTCGTCCGCGGGTCCATCGCGCCGGTCGCGACCAGCGTCCCGTTGCGGAAGCTGTCCTCGATGAACGTCGCCATCTCGGCCATGAGCTCGGCGCTCGGGGGCCGCGGCGGCGCCGAGACATCGGGCGTCGTCTTCATGAAGAACTTCATCGTGCTCGAACCTCCTGTGCCTGCTCGGTCCGGGACGGGTGGGGTCAGGCGCGCTCGGCGACCGCGGCCTTGAGCCGGCCTTCGCGCTCGGCGAGCTCCGGGTTGCCGTACTCGGCGAGAAAGTCCTCGGACTCGAAGATCGGGCGGATCTCGACGTCACCGCCCTCGAACGGGGCCTGCTTGAGCCACTCGATCGCCTCGTCGAGCGACCGGACCTGCCACAGCCAGTAGCCCGCGACGAGCTCCTTGGCCTCGGTGAACGGGCCGTCGACGACGGTTCGCTTCGGGCCGTCGAACCGGACGCGCACGCCCTTCGAGCTCGGGTAGAGCCCGTCGGCGGCCAGGAGGACGCCGGCCTGGACGAGCCGCTCGTTGTAGGCGGTCATCTTCTCGACGAGGCCCTCCGGCGGCAGGGCGCCCTGCTCGGTCTGTGGGTCGCCCTTGACGAAGACCATGACACGCATCGCTGCCAACTCCGTGTGCTTCGCTGGTGACTCGCGGGCCCGCTGGCGCTCGCCCGTCGGTCGCTCCATGACCACGTCGGGCGGCGGACGCGGGAATCGACACGACCGCGGCAGACATTGTCCGCCGTCAGGCGTGAAAGGCCTCGAGGGCCTCCCGCTCTCGCTCCAGCTCGGCGTCCTGGCGCGCCGTGAGGTCGTCCAGCCGGGTCACCTCGATCCGGCCGTCCCGCGCCGACCACGTCGCCGCGACGCGGCCGCCGACGATGACCGTCCCGACCGACGAGGGATTGCGAAGGCTGAAGATCCGCGCCCGGTGGTGCTCCGGGAGGATGCCGCTGCGTCGCGCGTGGACCCACAGGGTGTTGTCGAAATGGGGCAGGAACCGGACCGGCGCGGGCGTGCCGGGATCGGGCAGAACCGCATCGGCGAGGTCGATCAGCTCGCGGCCCTCGGTGTCTCGGTACCGGGTCAACGCCAGGCCGGCCTCGGCCCGCCTGGCCACCGCCACCGGGATCCCCGCCCAGGCCGCGACGTCACGCCAGGCGGCCGGCCCGAAGCCACCCAGGTACGCCCGCACGAGGCGAACCAGGCCCTCGTCCTCCGTGGCGTCCTCCGGCCCGACCCAGTCCTCGGCCAGCGCGAGCCTGTCGGCCCGGCGCCGATCCCACGTCCCGGATGGCGGGACGCGGACGAGGTCGACCCACGGGCTCAACGTTCCGATGAAGCCGGCAGCCAGCCCGTCGAGCTCCTTCACGGTCAGCGGCCCGTCGCGCAACGCGGCGCGCAGCCGCTTGGCGCGGGCGGCGAGCTCGTCCGAACCAGGCAGCACGCCGACTCGGGCCACCCATTCGCGACGGGCTCGGCGTACGCCCGCGGCGAACGGCCAGAAATCGCGCCGCGAGACGAGGTGGATCGTGGTCCGCATGAGCGTCGCCTGGACCACCGTCCGGCCCTCGAGGGCGCGGGTCAGGTCGTCACGCCGGAACGCGCGCAGGCGGGTCCAGAGGCCGACGTAGCCCGACGGTGCGTATTGCGTCTGCAGCCCTCCGACCTGCTCGAGGGCCATCGGGATGTCGAGCGCCGAGCGTTCCAGGAGCAACTGGCGCGCCAGGAGGGCTCGGTTGAGCGTCCGCTCGTCGAGGACGCGGCCGGTCACTCGCTCAGCTCGCCCGCGAGGAGGTCCAAGAGCAGGCCGTCGTGCCAGGTCCCGTCCGAGCCCCGCTCGTAGCGGCGCATGGTCCCGACCCGCCGGAAGCCGACGCGCTCGTAGGCGCGAATGGCGCGCTCGTTCGCCGCCGAGGGATCGATCGTCAGGCGGTGATGTCCGCGGACGTCGAACAGATACCGGGCGACGACGCGGATCGCCTCGGGTCCGAGGCCGCGGCCGTGATGGTCACGATCGAGGAACAGGTCGATTCCGGCGTGGCGATAGCCCGGTGCCGTCTCCTCGACGAACTGGATGCTGCCGACGACATGGCCGTCGAGCTCGATCGCGAAGCCCACGGTCCCGGG